>JBCDKO010000078.1:0-19177 GCA_038746525.1 Bacteroidota bacterium | reverse complement strand
TTTTGGAAAAACCCCTATGAGGACATTCTTAGACAGCAAGCATTTAGCCAAAGTGAAAATGCTACCCGAAAAAATAGCATGATTTTTTTCGCGGGAAACCAACAACAATGCTCTTTTAATCTAAAGATTCAAACACACAAAATTGGGAACCTGAAAAATACTACCCATAGGGTGGAGATTTTTTAGGGTGATTTGGGTGTGAAGGATCGTAAGATTAATTTGGCTATTGAGGTTGAGTTGGATGAACTGACAGTCTTATCATACAAGATTCCGGAAATTGTACTTTTCTAAGTGCCCGTTAATCCTGTTGTCAGATTAAATAGTGGCTATTACACTTTAACTATGCCTTACTATTTGAAACTGATTTCTATTCAAAGACTCTTCAAAGTTAAAACTTGGGACTATAAACAGAAAAAAACCACCCAATCACTTAGGTGGCTACTCCTAGGTCAAAAATGTATTTCTAATATCAATTCAAAAGTATCTGCTCAATCTTTTCAACTTTCTTAGCTAATCTCAATTTTACGGGCAAACTGCCGAGACTTTGGTTCTGGTACTTTTTTAAAGCACGCTCAACGAGCTCTAAATCTTTCCTAATTATTTCTAAACAATTCATATCAGAACATCTCTGAATCTTTGAGAAGTAATGATTAATCAACACGACCCCTTTCTCGAAAATAATGTAGCGATCTGTTCCCTTTACTCGGTATTGGTAGAACTGAATAATTGGATTTCGATTTCGAGTCGCATAGTTAGCATACCGACCGACTAAGTCATTTTTAAAATCGGCAAAAACCTTTGCGTTAATTTCACTTGCATTTTCTTCTTTCTTCAGATCTCCAAAAGAGTACAGTTGGATTGATTTCAATGACCCATCTTGATTGTAGAGTTTCCATTCATCATCCTTCCTTCCATTTTTGAAGGTTCCTTTGTCCTTTATGGAACCATTGGCATGATAATATTCCCAATCCTCCGCCTCAACAAACTGAAAGCCAGGGTTAGAGCAAAACATTCCTTTACCTGTCAGTATGTTGCTCTTATCAAATTCTTCTACACCCAAGATATCTCCAAGATCACTGAAGTTGATTTTGTACAGGCGATTTGCTTCTGCATAGCTCCAAACAAATTCATTGTCTGGATTTCTTAATACAATAAACTCTCCGGTCGGATATCCCTCCGCACTAAAATTTCCACCGCCAACTCTACTACCTGCTTTATCAAAAAGTTCAATTGAATCGTAACTATTCCTTTGATTGTAATTGAATTTGGCCATCATGCCTGCATCTGGATAGTGTAGGATCTTTTGCTTTGTGATATCCCATTTTGTTCCTGAACTATAGATTCGATAATCCTCTCTTGTCTTCCCGCCTGTTAACGAATCGTATTGAATCATGTAATGGAGTCAATCAACATATTCCATCTTTTCAATCAAAGTGCCTTTCGAGGAATAGCGTTCGATATGGGTGAAGTAGTAAACGTCAGGATCTTTGGTAAATCTGGAAAGAACTGCTCCATCCGCATTATAAGTGACCCAATCGCCCGTGTAATTACCAGCGGACATTTGACCTTTCATCTTGACTTGGCCATTATCGTGATAGAAGACTTTTAACCCACTTTCTACTCCATTGACTAGATTGTATTCAGCGATGAGCCGTCCTGCTTTATTCCATTCTTTATTGAGCCCGTTGTATTGCCTTTCATGTTCTTTGGCTCCATTGTGATAATAAGAACCCTCTGAAAGGATTTGTCCTTCATTGTATTCGGTTTGCTTGGCTAGGCTCATCTGACCTTAGTCGCACCGATAGTCTTTCTGGGTGCCGTGTCGTTGATCATTTTTGAAGTTGAAATCTCCAATCAGTTTAACATAGCAAGGTTGCTGTTGTGGGTCAGGAATAATGTAGTACTTTTTGGAGTAGCCATTTTGCTTGCCATCGGCGTATTGTATCTCTAGAATAAGATTACCTGCCACGTCGAATTCTTTGTAAAAACCGTGCTTAACTCCTCTTGCACAGTTGGGACTTGGTTTAGCCGTCCATTTTTCGTGCAACTTGGTTCTGGTTAATTGATCGTAATACGTTCGATAGGTTTGGAGTTGTGCGTTTGCTTGAACCACCAAGCAAATCAGCATTGCTTAAAAGCAGATGTTTCATTTGCAATCATGTGATCTGGCTTGAGGTCTAAAAGGCGGTTGTTCTTAATGCAAAAAAGAGGGCGTGAACCTCAGCTTCATCTGCTGCTGAGGCATCGCCAGACACCCATACGGACAGAATTGGCTAAGGACACACCCATAAGGTGCGTCAACTTAAATCATTCCTCCGTACTTTAAACTGGCGATTTTCAGCAGGGATATGGTAAGCTAAGCTAGCTCTTCAATATGTTTATAGTTCTATACTATTCGATATTCATTCATTTAAAATTTGACTTCAAATTAAACTAATTCAACGCATCATATTACCAATAACCATCAGTTGAAACCAATCAAATAAGTCAAAAGATGGCAATATTTGAAGCATGCTATCACCAAATTATACGTTGAAAACCGGATTGAGTCTATTGGGAGGCCGTCTATCTGAAACGATCACGGATACATCCATTGAGGTTATCAAATAGGCAATCTGAAACTGGTAAATCACTCTTTATCACTTATCGCAATCATCGAGGAGAGCTTTCGAACATAAACTCAGTAGTTAAAATCAATTCTTCACTTCCCTATTTTGAAATTGGGTACTTTGACCAATTGAAGCAATTGATTGGAAGAGATGGATACAAATTCCTCGTTCTCGATGACCTGAATACACTTATCAATTACATACGATATGATACCCTATTCCAAAGATTTCATTATCAGAGGCATTAAAACAAGTTGTAGAGGAATGTGGTGTCAATGTACTTTTGAATCTAACGCTTCCAGTATCAGTAGACGCAAGATCGGGTGAAAAGAAACCAATTGTTGCTGATTTCAACTAGTCAAGACAAATAGTAGATCTAGCAGATAATATAATTAGCGTATATCAACCCGAAATGTATGGTATTGAAGAGGATGAAATGGTGAATTAGTGATCGGTCAAATCGAATTGATTGAACTAAAATCAACATTGTAGTTTCAAGGTGTTCGTAGATTTCCAGAAAAAATTCATTTATGAGTTTTCACACCCTTTACGAATTTCGTACTGGTAATTAGTTCTTTAAATAACATATCAATTAATGTTGATTTCATCCATTTTGTATTTTCCATCTAAAAATGACAGGTTCTTCATTGATAGCCTGGATGCACTGATAAATTCGATAGATGAGTTCCTGTTTACTCTCCACGCGAATATGCCTTAAAAATGATTGAGCAATTTTGCTGAAGAACATCTCAATCATGTTAAGCCAGGAACCACGTTTTGGTGTAAAAACAAAATCAAAACGTCTCAGCTTTTTCAACAGCCGGGCCTTTGTTTCTTTCGAGATATGATATTAGGGGTTTTGAAGCAAAAAAAGCCAATCACTAACTGCAATCAGCCCATTTTTGTAGTCCGTAGGGGAATCGAACCCCTGTTACCAGGATGAAAACCTGGCGTCCTAACCCCTAGACGAACGGACCGCTATTTTTGGTTCGCAAATATAGATATCCTGTCCTTTATTTTAACGCTGCAAATAAAAATTTTAATCACCTATTGATGTGATTAAAATGAATTGAATACTCCATATTATGGTTATAGATTTACAAAATCATTCAAACCAATTTAAATCAAGTCAAAATGGAAAAAATAAAACTTGGAATTAACGGATTTGGAAGAATCGGTAGACTGGTATTTAGGGTAGCTGTCGATAATCCAAACTTCCAGATCGTTGGTATCAACGACTTAGTCGATGTTGACTATTTAGCTTACATGCTTAAATATGATTCAACACATGGTAGATTCGATGGTGATGTAGATGTTGAAAATGGAGACCTTATCGTAAATGGTCAGAAAATTAGAGTTACAGCTGAAATGAATCCGGCTGATTTAAAATGGGGAGACGTAAGTGCTGATTATGTAGTAGAAGCTACCGGTATTTTCCTGACAAAAGAAAAGGCCCAGGGTCATATTGACGCAGGCGCTAAAAAAGTAATCATGTCAGCGCCTTCAAAAGACGATACTCCCATGTTTGTAATGGGTGTGAACCAGGAAAAGTATACTTCTGATATGCATTTCGTTTCGAATGCTTCTTGTACTACCAACTGTCTTGCTCCTATCGCAAAAGTGCTAAATGACAACTTTGGAATTAAAGATGGCTTAATGACAACCGTTCATGCTACTACCGCTACACAAAAAACAGTAGACGGCCCTTCTAAGAAAGACTGGAGAGGCGGTAGAGGAGCAGCACAAAATATCATCCCTTCCTCTACCGGGGCAGCTAAAGCAGTTGGAAAAGTGATTCCTGAATTGAATGGAAAATTAACTGGTATGGCTTTTAGAGTACCAACCCCTGATGTATCTGTCGTTGACCTGACGGTAAACCTTGAAAAATCCGCATCTTATGATGAAATCAAAAAAGCGATGAAAGATGCTTCAGAAGGAAGCATGAAGGGAATACTTGGTTACACAGAAGAAGCAGTGGTTTCAAATGACTTTTTAACTGATCCCAGAACTTCTATTTTCGATGCCGGCGCAGGTATTGCATTGACAGACACTTTTGTTAAAGTTGTTTCCTGGTATGATAACGAGTGGGGTTATTCTACTAAAGTAGTTGAACTGGTCGAGTACATGGCAAGTAAAGGCTAAATAAACATCAGGCTGTTAAAACGAGGGGCTCAGCAGGGTTTAGCCCCTCGTTTTTATACATAATAGTCTAAGCGATATTGGTATATACTGCCTGAACGTCATCATCATCTTCAATTTTGTCAAGCATTTTTTCAATTTCCTCTAATTGCTCATCAGAGAAAGCAATTGGATTATTGGGAATGCGCTTCAAGGTCGCTTTTTTCACTTCAATATTTAAATCACCAAGAACCTTGAATAGTTCGCCGAACTTTGTGTAATCGGCATAGGCATAAAACGTTCCTTCAATCTCTTCAATCTCTTCTAATCCTCCATCAATGAGTGAGAGTTCTAACTCTTCCTGATCCATTCCGTCTACTTTCTGAAATTCAAAAACTGCCTTACGATTAAAAATAAACTCCAAGGATCCTGATGGCACAAAGCCTCCTCCGGCTTTATTAAAGTAAGATTTTATGTTTGCTACGGTGCGAGTTGTATTACCGGTAGCTGCTTCTACAAATACGAGTACACCATGTGGCCCCTTACCTTCATAGGTTACCTCACATATTTCATTAATATCCTTGCCCGATGCTCTTTTTATCGCATTTTCGATATTGTCCTTTGGCATATTTTCAGCCTTGGCATTTTGGATAGCCGTTCGGAGTCTAGCATTCATTTCAGGATCCGTCCCGCCCTCTTTTGCTGCAACTGTGATCGCCTTAGCCAACTTAGGGAAAACTTTACTCATCTTATCCCATCTTTTTTCCTTAGCAGCTCTCCTGTATTCAAATGCTCTTCCCATAAATGTCGATATTCGAACGTAAAATAAGAATAAGGCTATATCAAAATCAAACGGATTTGTTTTTGAAGATTATATTCAAAATCACTCCTAATAGAACCAAAGCCATCCCGCCATAGGTAATTAAATCGTAGGTTTCGTCAAAAATGATAAAACCAAAAGAGAGTGAATAAATGATGCTGATGTATGATAAAATACTTACTTTATTAAGTTCTTCCTGTTGGTAGGCTTTGGTCATAAAAAATTGAGCCACTTGTGTGCATATACCCACTGCCAAAAGGACTAGCCAATCCCAGCCATTTGGTTGAACCCAGATAAACGAAGACCATATTGCAGATATTGGCAGCATAATAAGCGGAAAATAAAAGATGATAACCAAAGGATGCTCACTGTTTTTCAACTTCCTGATGAAATTATAGGCAAGCCCCATAAACAAAGAAGCCATTATACCCATGAGTAGGTGTACAGTCTCTATTCTTGGATCAAAGCCCTGAATGACAAGAATACCTGCAAAACTCAACCCGAAAAACAAAAACTGAATAGGCCTTGCTTTCTCTCCTACCAAAAAAACTCCAATTACGGTAGTGAAGATAGGAGATAAATATTGAAGCGTAGAAGCCGTTGCCAAGGGGATCTGCTGAAGAAGGCTGAAATAGGTTACTAAGGCTATCGCCCCGGAAATCCCTCTTCCAAGAAGAATTAATTGATTGTTTCCCCAGACACTAACCCTTTGCCTGTTTAGGAAATATAGGCTTATACAAAAGGAAATAATCGATCGAAAAAGAATGATCTCAATTGCTGGAATGTGCGGCAAGAGCTTAACGAACACTTTCATCAACGTAAAGATGAAGGAGGCCAAAAGCATGTAAATAACACCTGAGCCTGGCTTCATCAGGACACGATCACACCGTCCCTTATTTCCAACTTCCGATCTGCCATACCCGCAAGTACCATATTATGTGTAACTATCACAAAAGTCTGCTCTAGTTCATCTCTGAGATCAAAAAATAGTTGGTGAAGTGTTTCTGCACTGCAAGAATCCAGGTTCCCGCTAGGTTCGTCCGCAAATACGATTGCAGGATTGTTAATTAACGCCCTGGCAACTGATACTCGCTGCTGTTCTCCGCCTGATAGCTCGGAGGGCTTGTGGTTCTTTCTTTTTTGGAGACCTAATTTTTTTAATAGCAGTAATGCTTTTTGCTCAGCTTTTTTTTCTCCTTTTATAAACGCAGGCATACAAACATTTTCTAAGGCAGTGAACTCAGGAAACAAATTATGAAATTGAAAGATAAATCCGATCTGCTCATTTCTGAACCCGGATAATTTCTGCCTGCCTAAATTAAAAAGGTTGACATTGTTAATAGAGACAGCCCCCTGATCTGGCTGATCCAAGGTTCCGAGAATATGCAATAAGGTACTTTTCCCTGCGCCTGAAGCCCCAACAATACTAACTACCTCTCCTTTTTTGACAAGTAGATCTATTCCTTTCAGCACTTTTAATCCATTAAAAGATTTGTGGACAGAAATTGCTTCTAGCATGGGGGCAAAGATAGTTTTTTATCGTTCGTGGAATATGTTAGATAAATCTAATTGAAGAAACGCATCAGTAATTCTTCCACTTGATTATACGTTTTTGATGGTTTAGTTTCGCCTAAAAAACGTCTCATGAACATACACGAATACCAAGCAAAAGAAATTCTTAAATCTTTTGAAGTCTCTATTCCTGCAGCGGTTGTTGCCGATACACCGGATAAGGCTTTGGAAGCAGCAAAAGAACTGAATAGAGAGACAGGGACTGAATGGTATGTTATTAAGGCGCAAATCCATGCGGGAGGAAGAGGAAAGGGTAAGATAAATGAGACGGGATCAAACGGTGTTGTTATTGCAAAAAGTCTGGAAGAAGTTATACCAAAATCTAGAGATATACTCGGAGGTACATTAGTTACACATCAGACTGGACCGGAAGGGAAAAGAGTAAACAAAATCATGGTCACAGAAGATGTGTATTACCCCGGAGAATCAGAGCCAAAAGAATACTATTTATCAATTTTACTAGACAGGGCAAGTGGCAAGAACGTAATTATGGCTTCAACAGAAGGTGGTATGGATATTGAGACGGTAGCTGAGGAAACACCCGATAAAATCATTAAGGAGTGGATAGATCCTGCAGTGGGTTTACAAGGATTTCAAGCTCGCAAGGTTGCTTTTTCCTTAGGGCTTACCGGAGAAGCATTTAAGGGAATGGTAAAGTTTATCTATGCTCTTTATAAAGCCTATGAAGGCACTGATGCCTCACAATTTGAGATCAACCCTGTTCTAAAAACGTCAGACAATAAAATTCTGGCTGTGGATGCCAAAGTGAATATCGACGATAATGCTTTATTTAGACATAAAGACATTGAAGAACTGAGAGACATCACCGAGGAAGATCCATTAGAAGTAGAAGCTGGAAAGTCTGGTCTTAACTACGTGAAACTTGACGGCAATGTGGGCTGTATGGTGAATGGAGCTGGTTTGGCTATGGCAACAATGGATATCATCAAACTCTCTGGTGGTGACCCTGCCAACTTCCTCGACGTTGGAGGAGGTGCAAATGCACAAACGGTAGAAGATGGTTTTAGGATTATTATGAAAGACCCAAATGTAAAAGCGATCCTTATAAACATCTTTGGAGGTATTGTTAGATGCGACCGAGTAGCGAATGGGGTAGTGGAAGCCTACAAAAATATTGGCGAAATCAACATACCTATCATAGTAAGGCTTCAAGGAACAAATGCAGAAGCAGGTGCTAGGATCATTGAAGAATCGGGACTTCATGTTACCTCTGCCATCTTGCTAAAAGACGCTGCTCAAAAAGTTAAAGAAGTCTTAGCGTAATACGCTCAGCGTTTAAAATTTAGGTTAGATAGTTGCATTAGCGGTAAATCTCTTCATCTCTTGACTATTGCTATTCATTACCTACTTTCTACTTGGAACGTAGGTAGTAAAAGAAGGGGGATGTCAAAATATAAGCTTTTGATCTTCTGGCACTAAGTGGTAATTGGTTTATAGGAAATAATAAACCCTGAATGTTGCTTTTATGATCAATATTCAGTCCTGAATCATTAATTCTTGAACTTCAAAATCAACAAATAATTTCATCCGGGTTTAAGGAGGGTTTAAGGGCGTTCACACATTTTTTATCGAATTGAAAAATGAAATAAAAAAATTTGATTGGGGGTATAAAGTTTTTTTCGTTACTAAACATAATAAAGCAATTAGTGAAAAAACGACGCTCATGAGTATTATTAGATTTATTTTATCAGTTTTGACTTTGGTGGTATTATTGATCATATTCAGCTAAAATTTATATCCACACCGCCGCAAAGGTCAAAAAGCCTTTTTGGATAATTGAAAATCGATCTGATCAATCTTATTTTATAGTTTTTTTGTCATTCTGAGCCTTAAATCCTTGTAGCTCAGGATCATAAAACTGCGCTGACTGAGATTGTAACTATTTGATAGTAAATGAGTTGCAAGATCTGTCATAGGTGGGATTAACTCATTATAAATCAGGATCACAAAACGGCTATGACTTAGGGGCACCTCTAAAAACTCACTTTCAATTTTTGAGATGATCTTTTTTCCTGATACTTCGTTATCAAAATACGTATTTAACGCTGCTAAACTCCGTTTTTGACGTCTTGTCTCGGAAATGAATCTCTACCTCAATTCTTGAACTGAGTTTTTAGAGGTATCCTTAGGGTGTAACTATTTGATTATCATCGGTCACAACCAACCTTCATTAAGCAAACTTAGTGAAGGTTGATATGGTAGACGATTACATCCAATTGATAAACACCTTTTCTAAATTGAAGTATATGCAATCTAACTTGTTAGGCTGTGTTACTTAAAATAGAATTACGCCTGGTTGATCAAAGAAAATAACTTGGTGATGAAGAGTAAATAGATAAGTGCACTCGGAAGGATTCGAACCCTCAACCCCCAGAGCCGAAATCTGGTATTCTATCCAGTTGAACTACGAGTGCATTACATAAGAATATAAAGATAAACTACAGCATGATTTTATTGATACTGCTTGCTGATATTACATACTGTTTGCCAGCCGAATCAATACCTGAAACTTCGACAAGATTTAATTCAACGTCATGCTTAACATTCGATCTTTTTACTAAAATAACCTGCCACTTTTGAACTCCTTTCTTCTTTCCGGTCAAATCTTTAAAATTAATCCGTTTTAATTCAGATAACTCAATTGTTTTTTTTTCTCCCGACTCACGATAATTTATTGTAGTTTCTGAAGAAGTACTCTTTGTCTGATAAAACCTAACTTGCGTTAATATGAGTGTTTCTCCATTATCCTTCATAATTGAAACATAATCTTGCAAAAAGAAATTGAAAGTTATGATAAGTATGAGATACATAATTGCTTTAGTTTAATTTATTTGCAATAATAATATTAAAACCGTTATTCGTTAATTATATTCACAAAACTAATATGGAAGAAGTACAAACAGATAGCACCATTGAATCAATAAATATCATTACCTCAAACGGCATATTGCTAACGATTTTTATTGTATTTATTATCATATTAGTGATTAGAACGTTTCGTAACAAACCATCTGCTTAGTTCTCCAAAAGGCTTCCGCATTTTTTGCAATAGGTAGCATCATCATCGTGCTCCCTTTGATTACAGACTGGGCATATCTTTCTTAATTCATCTTTTCTTTTCTGTTCTTTACCAAAGTTGACCATTTCTGAGGTAACAATTCCAGTAGGAACTGCAATGATTGCGTAACCTAATAACATTAAAATGGAAGCGGATATTTGCCCTAAAATAGTTTGAGGAGCAATGTCTCCATATCCTACAGTAGTTACGGTTACAACCGCCCAGTAGATGCTTCTTGGGATACTTGTAAAACCACTTTCACTACCTTCTATCAGATACATTAACGTCCCCATAATCATTACAAGGGTAATAACTGCACCTAGAAACACTAATATTTTATGTCTACTTGCAACCAAAGCATTTGAAAGAACCGAAGCCTCCCTTACATACCTGCCCAATTTGAGAATCCTGAATACCCTAAGCAATCTGATTGAACGAATGACTACGAGATAGCTACCTCCTGTAATAAACAATGTAATGTATGAAGGAAGCAATGCAAGTAGATCGACAATACCAAAAAAGCTAAGAGCATATTTCCTTGGTGTCCTTGTGATAATTAATCGCAGCGCATATTCCAAAGTAAACAACCCGGTAAAGATCCATTCCACTACATAGAAAAGCATATCATGCCCTTCTTTGATCTCTTTTACGCTTTCTAACATTACGCTGACAACACTTAAGATAATAGACCAAAGTAGGACTACATCAAACAATTTTCCAGCAGGAGTATTCGTGCCAAAAACTACAATAAAAAGTTTTCTTCTAAATCTTACAAGGTAGTTGATGTACGAATTAGACATTAGTTAAAGATAGTAAGACACCAAAGAACCTGCTAAGGCAAGGCTTTAAACTGACTAGTTAAGTACACATACTTACTTATGGTTGAAATGAAATACCTTTAAGAGATAAAACATCAATAGTTGAAACAGAGGCTCCCCATCTTTCATTAATTACTTCAATGATTAGGTTAGTTATGATGCCATGTCCTCTTGGATTTGGATGGATACCATCTGTAGAAAATATCCCATTAGGAGAGAAATCAGGGGTTAAGATAATCCCGTCTATTTCTATTCCTGAAATACCATCGGCAGACGCTGTTGGTAAAGCTAATGCAGCGGCCGTGGCTTCATCCAAACCTAATACATCGACAAATGTAGGTTGAACAGACACAAGCGCTAGATCAACTCCCGCACCATTTAGATCACTAACTGTAGCATTTATTACCCCATTATATGTTGCCCTTGCTGTCACAATAGCTGATTGTTCAGCCGCATTCAAAAAATACTGATCGCCATTTGATGCCTCAGTAAATGAAAAACCGAGTGGAATAACGATACCGATAGGGGTATCAAGGACCGTCGTATCTCCATCAGCTTCCGTATTAATTAAAGCACCCGCTGAGAGTAGCACTAGTTCTCCATCCACTAGTGGTCTCGACTGCTCATAGGGTAGAAGACTTGCTCGTTCCTCACTCGATATTTGACCTGCAGATTCCAATGCTTCAAAAAAAGGACCCAAATCATCCAACTCTTCATCATGCACTAAAATTGGATTGGCGCCGGCTGAATATGAAATGCGTCTTTCATTCACGTCTCCAGGATAGCCGGCAATAGCAGTCGCCTGAATGGCCGAATTCACTCCTGCTAAACCTGCATTTAACGTTTCTGCCGTTGCTTGATCTAATTCAATCGCATCCCAGGATACTGCCTGGAAAAATGGTAACGTGATAGCAGGAGGAAGATCAAGAACAACTCCGGGGGTATCGTCAGATGTAAGCTGAGTAAGTGCTGATCCTAAGTCTGTACCAAATTCCATCGTAGAGTAAGTGGTTAAAGGTTCGTCACCTTGTCCCCCTGAGGCGGCGTACGCCAGGTAATCATTATATCCCAGCCAGAAACTAAAGAAGGACCTATCAACAGCCAATGCATCTCCTAAAACATTTGAAGTGGCTGGGTCTGCAGCCATTCTGGTGAAAAAAGCGTTTCCAATCTCAGGAAAACCGTATCCCGGAGTCTCAAGATCGGATAATGTTAAACCCGGCACTCCAAAATTATTTAACTGTGATATATCTCCAGAATAAGCCCCAATAACCTCACCATCAGTAGGTACAGGTGATAAAAGGGAGAGATCTAAAA
Source organism: Bacteroidota bacterium (assembly GCA_038746525.1). Taxonomy (GTDB): domain Bacteria; phylum Bacteroidota; class Bacteroidia; order Cytophagales; family Cyclobacteriaceae; genus Ekhidna. The sequence goes on along the minus strand of JBCDKO010000078.1, from coordinate 6,844 downwards.
TAGTCCTGCCAATGATTTGGTCTGATCCTGAAGGGTTTAGCGATGTATGGAATCCATTCTCAGAGTTTATGTCGGGTTGATTAAACACTACATTTACATCAACCTGAGCAAACCGACCTGCGAGCAAATTAGCAAAGTTATTTTCTTGAGCTTCATTGTACAATGCTCCATCCGCAAAACCAGCCGTGAACGAATTTCCAACAGCGAGATAGTCTGAAAAATCAAGTGAACCTGGAGTTCCGGAGTCCGGGGGTTCAATTGTATTATCTGCGATCCAATCATCGATAATATCATCTTCTGAGCTACAAACAAAGAAGGACCAAATAAATAATGACATTAATAAATTATTAACTATTCTTTTCATTGTCTTTCGCTTTAGAAGTTGCTAAGGAGGTTATCAAGATTTAATTGCACATAATATAATGCGCCAAGTCTTGGGTTTGCAAGAGAAGTAGTATAGCGTTCATTCAAGATATTTGACCCTCCCACTTTCACCCTTGCATTAATACTTGGAATTTGATAAGTAACTTGAGCATCTAGCGTTGCAAATTCAGGAATCACACCATCTCCTATTGCGGAAGACCATAAAAACGCATCTTGCCACCTGTAGGTTAGACTAAAACCAATTCTATCGGTCAGTTTCCTATTCCCAAAAGTGATATTATATCGCCACTCTGGTGTGTTGAAAGCCACATTATAAGTCCGTGCGGTAACGTCATCCAGGTCTTCCAGTTCATTATATGAAGCATTTCCTCCCAAATCGAAACCATTGAAAAACGTATATTCTAAACCAAAACCGTAACCAAACGTGTTGATATCTTCATCTATATTCGTATCATAACCATACCTTTGTAAAGTGATACCTTCAGCACCACCTTCAACGAAGACTTGCAACTGATCGTCAGGATGCCGAGTGGCAAAACCTACGTCATATCCTGTTGGGATGGCCTCATCACCGGTAAGAATTGCTCCATCTGCTCCCACAGTTACTGCTTGAACAACCGTGATTTCCGCTCCAAAGTCTTCATAGTTGCTATTGTAGTAAAACGCGTCTACCAAAAGCCTGCCGTCAAGAAGTAGTCCTTTGTATCCTATTTCCCAAGTACTCACCTTTTCTGTTTTGAATTCTTTATAGGCATCATTAGCAACTATGAGATCATTCACACTTCCTCCATCTGCTTGAGCGGCCTGGACACTTTCAAGCGTATACACAGTGTTCCTATCCAAATTGTATCTGGAAGCAAGTAATTCATTTCTTCCCAGCAGTCTACGTGTAACTACATCTAAATCTATGTATTGATCCTGTGTTGTTGGAATTCTAAATCCTCTTTGAAAGGATGCTCTCAGATTTTGATTCATCAAAAATTCCCAAACTCCCGAAACTCTTGGTGAAAACTGTCCATCAAAGTTCTCATTTTTATCATATCTCATTGACCCCTGTAGTTTGAGGTTATCCAAGATATTCTTAGAAATTTGAAGATACCCACCGTATTCATTAAAAGATATTTCGTCTCCATTATCATCCAGTGCAAATAATGTCCCTTCTGACTCAAGATCATATGTTCTAAAATTACCCCCTACTACGATATCTGCAAAGTCGATTTCATTCTTGAAATTATAACTGCCCTCATAATGCCAAAGCGCTGATTTATCCAGGAATTTTGCTCCTCCTTCTGCTATTGAAAGATTTCGAAGAGAATCGACCGCTCGATTGAATCGGGTAGATCCTGCTGCGTAATTGGTCGCTTGAGAAGCATTAGCAGCGACTCTTGAATTGAAATGCAAGGTCTCGTAGTCATTGGATTGTGCGCCAGAACCAATTTGGGCGGCGTAAGCTCCGAAATAATCTGCCAGATAAAATTCTTGATTAATTAACGAGGCTAAGGTATTTGCTGCATATGAATCCCCTGAGTTTTCTTGAGTGGTGTATCCCCTAACAAAGAAATTATCACCTCTTAATTCTAATTTACCTGTCCATATCGAAAAATCATCTAAAATAAATCGATCGTTAGCGGTATAAACCGTACTTCCTTGACCCCAATTTACTTGTGCTAAAGCTTCTATTTTATCATTTAGTCGGTAATGAAATGCTCCACCGAGTTTTAAACTCTCCGTGGTATTATCAACGAAATCACCTTCTTCATATCCTGTTGGCGAAAAGGCTCCATTGGCTCCATTGGGTAAGAGACTCCTGATGGCAAGTGTATTATTGGCATTTGCAACATCATCGGCTGTTGCATTCGGTTCCTGTCCTGCTGCAATCACAGCATCTGCAACTGTGCCTACGTCAATAGAGAAATCTCCGTATGTATTGATCCCATCATAAACCCGATTGTTGTTTCTATTGCTTTCGAGATTGGCCTCAATAACTCCATTGACTAACGGTCCGTTTTGATCTCTTTGATCAACTCCGATAAAATCCTGCGCTCTTAACCAAGAAGCATTGATTTTAAATGCAAACTTATTGTTGATTGCCTTTGCATACCTTAATCCTTGATCACTATATAAGGATACCGGATGATCATCTTCGTCTGCATGAGTAACACCCCATTTAGAATATACATCTAATCCTTGATAGTCGAAAGGACTCTTACTTTTCATGAGAAGTATCCCTTGAATTGCATTAGGTCCATAAAGTGCAGAAGCAGCGCCAGGAATCAACTCAACGCTCTCGAGATCAAGTTCGCTTATACCTACTACATTGCCCACTGCAAAATTTAAACCCGGAGCTTGATTATCAATCCCATCAATCAGCTGCACAAATCGACTGTTCCCATTTGCTCCAAATCCTCTTGCATTAACTGATTTGAACGTCAGGCTTTGAGTACTGAAGTCAACGCCATTTAGATTTCTGATTCCGGAGTAAAAATCAGCGGTTGGAGCATTTTGGATGTCTAAAATATCCATTCTTTCTATGCTTACGGGTGATTTTAATACGTTCTCTTCTATCCTGGAAGCAGAAACTACCACTTCTTGCCCCAACAGTGTAGATTCTAGTAATTCAACATTAATTTGATCCGTGGAAGAGGTAATTTCAAATCGCTGAGTTTCATATCCTACATAGGAAACAACTAAGGTAAAAGGTGGATCCGATTGAACTCGCAAAGAGAAATTTCCGGAGATATCAGTGATTGTCCCTAATACTGTTCCTTGAACTAAAACGTTTACTCCAATTAATCCTTCACCGTTTTCATCGGTGATTTTACCACTGACTGTTGTTTGAGCCGCAGCCCTAAATGAAAAAATCATTAGCGCTAGCCCAAAAATCATCTTAGTAAAATTTTTAATCATAAAGTTGATGTTTTTGAGTTTAAAATTTGATAGTAGTAGTGCTTAAATAACGGTAAAATAATGAGTTTACCACGTTCATTAGACGCGTACACTAATATTATTTTCAATATCAGTATATTAAGCAGATATAATATTAGTGATTTTTCAACGTATCATGGGTTGAAATTCCTAATTCCAAAGCTCGGTAAGTTAGCCTTGGTCTTGAACATATTTGACCAATTTATCACAAAGTGTAGAGATTTCTTGGCTCATGTGTTCATCTCCAGTTGCATTCAATATACTTTGGGAAAGACCGCCAAGACAATCAATGTAGAAATGTTTCATTTCGTCCATGGGCATATCTTTCGACCATAAATCAATGCGCATTGTATTTTTATTTTCATGGTCCCAAAGTGATAAGCTAATGGATTTTGTTTCACTCCATCCTGGAAGATCTTTTTCATCGGCATCCCACATGATTTTCTCTGGAATGTTATCATTATCCAATTCTACGACAAATTTTATTTCTGATTTTTTCATCTGTATAAAATCTTAACTAAATCGACTTCTTTGAGAAAGGAGATGATTACCCTCTCCTGTAGGTTTGAAAACTTTGAAACATTGAGAATTCAAGAAAAAATGGTTACTATTTAGCTGCTAAAACTACTGATTATCAATTAGTTAATAAACTGCAATTACTGAAAGTAATATTATTAAAATAATATTTTGAATTAAATCAATTTACCATAGAATATAGTGAAAATAAGAATTATTTTTTATTATTTCTAAATCAAAATTTTGTTAAAATAGCTAAATAATAACAAAAAATGAGTAAGTAAATCTTCTATGCTTTAAAATAGCAATTTTCATCTGCCTGCTCAGCGGTTGAGAAGCTTTCTAATTTCCGGCCACAACCGTTTATTCTACTCAATAGCCAATTTAAGATCGGTTTCCTCTGTGAACTTTCCCAAAAATGGTTCGCATAATAATCAATCTGTTTTCAAATAAATCAGCTAATATGGTAAAATTAAATCTTCTTGATTCATTCATTGCTGTTGGTGTTTGAAAAGTGATGATGCAGGTTTCATGTGCATACAGTCTAAGTTCAATTACACACATGTAATTCGAGGTAAACCGCATCGGCAAACCGCTTTCACCTGGCGGTTGATACAAATTCACCTCTGAATTTTTATGCTCATTTCAGATGATTAAAATCAAATTTGGACTTGATATTAGTAAGCAATAGGATAGTACGCTCATTTTACATTAAGAATAACAAAAAATCGTCATGAAAAAGATTTTAGTTCCAACAGATTTTTCATTCTGTGCAGACAATGCAATGAATATCGCCATTGGCTTTGCAAAAAAGATGAATGCAGAGATCCACTTACTCCATTTTACTTCGATCCCTGTTGACTGGTTGAATCTTCGTGACCGCAAGAAAATGTATCCTGATGTAACTGAACGCATTAATGAATGTCGTCAGTTGTTAAAGCAAAAAGTTGAGGATTGCAAGCAAAAAGGAATTGAAGCAGCTTATTACATCGAATATAATGAGAGCTACCAAAACATCCTTGATCACACAACAGCACATCTTATAAATATAGTTGTCATGGGATCTCATGGAACATCTGGAGTAAAAGGAATATTGATGGGTAGCAATGCACAAAAAGTAGTTCGCTTATCTTCCGTTCCATTACTGGTTGTAAAGCCTGAAACTACGGAACTATTACCAGAGTCAATTACCATTGTCTCTGATTTCCCTTGGGAAGATCACGAACCAGGACACAAGGATGCTTTTGAAAAAATTGTTCGTTTGTCTAAAGAATTAAATTTTCCAATCCAATTGCTTTTTGTGAATACCCCTGGAGGATTTACCACTTCAAAAGAGCTCAATTATCGGATCGTTCCTTATCTGGAGTCTGCTGCCCTAAAGGAGGAACCTTTTGTGATTAATGCTGCCAATCTAGAAAAGGGTATATCCGTTTTCTTGGAATCGCATCCAAATACTATTGTAGGAATGATAACCCACGGAGAAACAGGCTTCAATAGAATTATTAGAGGAAGTCAAGTAGAATCAATTGTTAATCATCTCAAATCTCCGATTTTAACGATTAAAATGACTTAATTCTAATTTTAGATACGGACCTTCTATGTCTAGTTTTAAAATTCGTCCAAGATTCAAGCACTTTTTTCATGGAAAGAAAGAAAGGCTGGAAAAGAAAATCTTGGAGGGACTTGATAAAAGTGACGGACTCATTTATAACTACTTACCAGGGCATGTATACATCAAAATTCACCCCAAGAATCAACATTTCTGGTCACCTCAATTGCACTTGTCTTTTGAAGAAGAAAAAGAAGACCAAGTCATTGTTCGGGGATTATACGGCCCTAACCCAACCGTTTGGGCCATTTTCTTTTTTGGCTATGTTGCGTTAGGTATCCTTATTTTATTTCTAGGCATGTGGGGACTTACTCGTTATAGTTTGGGAATGGATCACACCATTTTATGGTTTATTCCAGTCCTTATATTGATGGCTATGGTACTTTATTTCTTTGCACAAACAGGTCAGAAGCTTGGGGCTCAACAGATGTTTGAGATACATCATTTCTATGAAGAACTTACAGATAACCGAATTAACGTAGAATAGCAAAAAAAGCAATCTATTGGGTAAAATAGGCCCTAGATATCGATTTGTTTATTCATCGAAAAGAATCTAGATGAAGTAATTGCAGAACTCCTTACTCGACCCCTTAAATTCTCTAAAAATAGGTGTGTATCGTAAATCTATTTGTCGTAATCCTGTACCATTTTAAGTTCAAAAACAATCTTTTATAGTTTAAAAGGGAAATTTGCGTCAGTCATTATGGTGTTTTTGCGACATTGATTTTTTCGTCGGGTCAGGATTTCTGAATTGGTAAACTCTTGGAGTAAATCGAAGTTTTCCCTGGTCGGATTTCCCGCCAAACTCCAGTTTTGCACCTTTCTTAATGGCATCCATCATTAGATCATTGATCCCATTGTGATGATGCTATTTATAAAGCCACCATACGTTTTTTGAGAACCATACATTTTTTCAGACTGAATACTCAATTCTTCTATCAACTATCCTTGACTTCTTCGTGCACCATTACGTAATCAGGTGCTACACAGACCTGTCCGGCATTTTGCCACTTACCCCAGGCTATTTTAGCCGCAGCGTCTTTAACAGTAGCTGTATTGTCTCCACTATGGTGGGAGATTTTCCTCTTAATTCTAATGTTACAGAGGCGAGATTTTCAGCTGCAGCCTTTATCACAATCTTTCCGACCTGAGAACTTCCGATGAAAAAAATGTGATCGAATGAGAGTGATAATAACTCTTTGGACTCTTTTGCTGCACCTAGTGTGAAGATTTGTTAATAAACGAATTAATATTATTTTTACTCTACGGCAAGAAAAGGAAGAAAATTGATTTTAAGTCCAGAAGATGAAAAATACTCATTGTTACATCAAGGGCGCATTGTATGGGTCATAGAGACGTGATGCGATCTAAAATTTTACTCATGCTTCACTAAGGAAGTAGTTATGATAC
>JBCDKO010000077.1:0-19236 GCA_038746525.1 Bacteroidota bacterium | reverse complement strand
TCGAGCTTTTTCAGTGCACCGAAAATGGAAGCATCTGCTCGAAAACCTTGCACCTATTGAAAAAGAAATTTACTAAACAGTATCTTTTGACCACATAAACGTGTTTTTTGAATTGAAAAAACGTTTCTCAGCAGGCCCTAGATAAGGCCTGGTGAGAACTTGGAGAAAATACCGGCTATCCAGTTTAGAACAATTGCATTTAAATAATTCACAAATACCCGTAAAAAAAGGTATCCCAAACTAAAGGGATACCATAAGTCTTATATAATGCGTGTTTTTTAAAATCAGGCTCGTTTTGCGCTTAAATAGTTGAACCAATTTATGCATTCATCGTATTCGTTTTGCTGGAAGTAGATGTACCGATTATCAAAAAGCATCAATTACAATAGCCTAAATTTTGTAGGGCATCATCAAAGTTGACCACTCCTTGTGATAGTACAAGGTTTTTAAGGTTCTTATTATAATCCGAATTCTCTATTAGGGCGCATTTTATTTGCATGACATCTACTTGATTTTGGTGAGATGCCATTAGTGCTGACATGGCTGTAATGACCGCAGATGTATACGAAGTGCCTGATTTATTCGCTATCACTCCGTTTAAGCCGGTTGTAGGGATGTTTTCACCCAAGAAAGCAAGATCAACTCCTGTGCTTCCATAACTGCCAAAATTACTTAGTTTATTTTTACACGTCAGGGAGGTGGTAGCCAGAATGTGGGTATTCGGGTAAGATGCGGGAAAGGAGATGATTCTATCGTGATCGTTATCTGTGTTTGAATTACCTGCAGAAGCTACCATTAGCACCCCATTAGCCTCGGCATAATCTATGGCTAATCTAAGGGGGCGTTTTTCCGTATTTTTGTTTACATCTTTATAACTAAAACTAAAATTCATGATGTTTACATCTTCATTAACAGCATCCACGATAGCAGGGATCAGGGCTGAAAAGAAGCCTACACCATTTGCATCATGCGTTTTTCTGATATCAAACAAGATGTTTGGAGCATTCCTTACCTGGTTCACCAAGTCGTGAATCAAGAGCGTGACTTGGGTTCCGTGGCCATTTTGATCGTCCGGTAGTTCATCCTCATTAAGATAATCATAGCCGGTAATTTTTTCACTCAGCATGTTGTTTGAATCAAAACCAGTATCAAAAATGGAAATCTTCACGTCTGTTTCTCCTGCTCCGACCAGTGACATACCATCAAAACAGATTTGGGCGTTGGCGGACTGAGAATTGATGAACCTCGTTCCTAGATTAAGGTTGGCCTCTTCCACTCTGGGACGCCTACGAGCTCGTACAATTTGCTCGTCTATGTTGGTGATTTGTTGCCCTTGGGCATTAGTGTAAGGAAAAGTAGTGGTGTTCCATAGACGTAGGTTGATTTCTTCGATATGCCAGACTTGCTCTGCGTTCAATTCTTCCTTTAAATCTTCAACCTCATCATCATCAATGTCTTTGGGAAATTGAATAAAAAACAATGAAGGGTGTTTTACAATTTCGTCGTCATCATCGTCATCATCATCGTCATCGTCATCGTCGTCGTCGTCATCGTCGTCATCATCCGATTCCTGTGGAACTTGTTCTATGGATACCAGTTCGTCTTCCAAATCATCGTTGCAGGAGAGAGTTATCCCAAATAGAAACCCGATTTGCATCAGCAGAAAAAAATACTTTTTGATTTTCATAGTAAATGGTTTTGTAGTTAAAATATTTATTAATTATTTAATTTTTTCAAAAGTTTTCGAGCCTCATCAAATCTCCATTCTCCCTTTCCAATTTGTTCAAGCTGGTCAATTGCGTCTTTATCCCTATCATCAAGCAAGTAAGCCAAGGACAGGAACCAATTAGCTTCTTCACGAAAACGAGAAACTTCTGATGTGCTCTTCTTTAAATTTTCAATTGCCTTTTGGTACTCCCCATTTTTGAGATAGGCAAGTCCCAGGTAGTGGACATCTTCTTCATTTGGCAGAGCAATCTTTTCAAATTGAAGGGTAGCTTTTTCAAAATTACCATTGTTAAAAGCCAGTATGCCACGTGTTCTGTTCGCATCGGATTTGGCAACTCCTTTGAGGCCTCCGGGATGTTTCAAAGTTTGAGATTCCAGATGCTGCATGGCCAATGTATTTGCCGTTACACTATTTTGATAAACCACGTATAAAGTAGCTAATAGCGCCAGGCTGGCTGCAGCTACCAAGATTGGACGTATGAATCGCACCACTAAACCTTTTCCCGTGGTCCTCTTGACACCATATTGGTCATTCAACGTTTGGGATAGTTCGTCACGAAGCTCTTCATCCATGGTTTGGGTGACCCAAATTTTCAATATTTCATCTAGTTTATTCATATCCGTTACTTCGGACAAGAACCTTTTTATTTTGTGATTTTCTTGCATCTTAGTGGATTTCTAACATTAAGTCTTTTAATTTCTGCACACATCTTTCTTTCTGTTTTCTTATGGTAACAGGGGATTTTGAAAAGTGCTTTGCTATTTCAGTCATCCGCATTGCGCCATAGTAATATTGAGTCAATAACTGTTTGCAATTAGCCCCAAGTGATTGCCAAGCCATCTTGAAACTCTCCGGAGCTTGCGTTTCGACCTGTTCATTGGAAGATTCCTCAAGGCTTTCAAAATCTTCAATAACTGGTTGTCGATTTTTCTTATGTTGCAAATAAATCTGTGTGCTCATTTTAGTGAACAAAAAGCGAAGATTACCGTACTTCAATTTGCCCTCTATAAACCGTTTTCTGAAATCAAGAAGGGCATCCATTGTGGCATCATAGGCATCTTCTTGGCTTGCGCCATATTCCCGTTTTATATAGTTCAGAGTTTCTTTGAATTGTTCCAAAAATACCTTTTGGAAAAAACGGGTATCGTTTACTTTCAAATCCACAACCATTTGCCCAAAGGATGCTTCTGTCAAACCAAAATTCTTACGCTCCATGCATAAATGTTTTGCTCGTTTCTACCATAATCACCGATGTACAGATAGGTTATTTTATTTATTTTTTTGAATTTTCCTTGCATCATAGCTTTCGTATAAGGGTGGAAAACAAAAAACGTGACATCTAAATGACAATTTTTTTGATGGTTATACTGGAGGGTTAAAAAAAGAGCCATTTATATTTCAGGACGTAAACTATTTTTCTGTATTCGTTATGATAAACCTGAAAATTATAATGTATTGATTATCAATAGTATATAAAATTTTTCAGACAACTCTCTGTAGTCCGCATTTTGGAACAAAGACTTATAAGGTTAGGATTTCATCTTTTTTTGGATGACCATCAAGGTTGGCCGGGTTCAACAACTCTTATTCGCATAGAAGCCCATAAAACCGAGAAACAAATAGGCAAAACCACACCATCGACCTCGATAGTATATCAGCAGTAAAAAAGAAAAAGCGAGTATCTTCACTAACTCATTAAGAATAGGGAAAAATCTTCATTGGATGCTCAATGTCCACATTAAAGAAAATGCCAGTAGAAACAGAAAGGATATTGTGAGCAAAACTTTAGTATCATTATAACAAAATGGTTCTCACATTGATCGGAAGAAACACCTACAAAATACCGAAGTCACAAAAAATCTGTCAAGTAGCTTATCAATAGTCAATACAGCTAAAAGTCACTCAATTTGAATTGGTTTGGCAAATTTATTAGTTTAGTTAATTTAATAAACACAGACCCTCTTTTGTAATTGCTCACCGAATTTAAGATATCGTTGTTAAGTATATTGCTCTTTGCTGCTAAGGGGGCTTACGCACAACAGGATAGCTATTTTGAATGCCTTTATTCAGTGATTAATAACAACATCGAAGAAGAACGATATGAAGACAACTTCAAGCTGATTGCTGATGCTGAGGACAAGGATACATTTGCCGCGATTTCTTGCTACGAGAAAGGAAGGGTTTATCATAAAATAGGAGTGACCTATTATTTGACGTACCAGGAACCTGACGCCATCACCTACTACAACAAAGCATTACACAACTGGGAAAATTGTTTGGATGTACCCTTAGTAGAAAAGGCCAATACAACCTACAACTTGGGAATTTGTTACCAGTTTTTAGAACAGAATGACCTTGCAAAAGAGCATCTGGACGCAGCACTCACTGCCTTCGAAAGTGACACTGATTATCCACAGGAAAAATTAGGATACAAATATGACGGAATAGGTTTTTTTTATGAGAAGAACAATGATTTTTTCAGGGCCCATCTGTACTACACCAACGCCATGAATATTTTTCAAAAAGAAAAAAACGTTTTAGAAGAATTTAGCATCCTCAATAGCGCCATCATTCTACATATGAACTTTAAGAAGTACGAGAAAGCTATGGCTTACGTGGAACAAGCCTTGGATCTTATGGATAGAGCATATTTCCAAATACCAAAAACAGATCAAGCACTGATTTACCTGAATGCGGCAACCATTCAACAGGAACTCAAAAACACGGAGCGGGCTTTACAATTTGCAAATAGGGCCTTAGCTCTTCTGGAAAAAGAAAAAGATACATTTTACTACACCATCGGTCTTGAAGTAAAGGCCTTCTGCGCCATGGATAAGCAAAACTTTGAGCTTGCCGAAAAACTGATGAAACAGGTCCTTAAACTCAGGTTGGAAGTCTATCGGGGAGGCAGTGGGCACGATGTCATTGCCAATACCCATGAAAATTTTGCGGGTCTCTACTTACGACAGGGATCACTAGACAGAGCGAACGAACAGTTGGCTAAAGGTTTTCGTATGATTGCACCAAATACGAGGCTTGATGAGAGGATGGTGCCTACCGTAAGCAACGTAGAAATCAGGAACGAGAATATCTTTATCCGGCTTATGGAACTTAAGACCCGTATTTTTGAGGCAAAGTACGAGGTCAACGGCGACTTGGAGTTGCTACAGCATTCTTTAAACGTACAGCATAAAATTGATTCAGTCATCAAAAAAGGATTGCTATCCTTTCAGTTTGAACAGTCAAAATTGGATTTTCTCGATGTACGTTTCAAACATTATGGGAAGGCCATCAGAGATGCTTTACGGCTGTATGACCTGACCAAAGATCCCTATTATTTAGAACAAGCCTATCAATTTTCAGCAAAGACCAAGGCTTTGACCTTGCAACAAGAACTCAACCGCATCAACGCTTTACGCAACACTGTTTCAGCAGCTATTCTTAAAAAGGAAAGTGTGCTTCGCGAAAAGATGAACGAGCAGCAACACCTTTTATTTGAGGCATCCGATGACCATAGGGATTCTCTGTTACAGTCGTTTTTGCAGGCCCAAAACGCTTTGGACGCCTTTTTGATAACACTGGAACAAAAACAACCGGAGTATTATAGGGAACGGTACGAATTTTTAAAAGTGCCTTCCATCCAAGCAATACAGAATGAGCTTCCAAAAGATTTGGCCGTCATCGAATTTTTTGAGGATCAGGAATCCATTTATGTTTTTTGGATTTCCTACAACCGGTTTTTCAGTAAAACGTTGCCTCTTACAGATAAGCTTAAAACAAGCATCGAACGATTTACAGAACAATGTAGAGATCCTGAAAAGGTAATTTCTCAAACGGACTCCTACTTCATTTTTCAACAATTGATGGAAGAGGGACTATCACGTTTACCCAATGTGGAACGCTTAAGTATCATTCCTGACGGTTTACTTCATGCTTTATCGTTTGAAGCGTTGTATGACGGTGAAGGCTACCTTATCGAGGGTTATGCGTTCTCATATGCCTATGCTGCAGCACTTCTCAAGCGTAAAGACCATGATAAAGAACCCCCATCCAAGGATTATGTGGGTTTTGCAGCCTCGTATAGTAATTCGCTTAATTCCAAGCTTAAATCCAAGAAACGTTTTTTTGGTGATCAAGCATTGTCGCAGTTGGTACTTTCAAAAAAAGAGATTAAACAGGCTTCTGAAATTTTTGAGGGTAATACTTTATTAGGAGATCAAGCATCCATTAAAAATTTTTACAGTTATGCCAACGATGCCCAGATTCTTCACTTATCCCTACATGGTCTGGTCGATACCGATGACCCCAACCGATCTTGCATCATCTTTGATGATTCAAAAAACGAATTTTTGCTCTCCCCTCCCGACCTTTACAAAAATCGTATAGTCGCAGATTTGGTGTTACTGAGTGCCTGTCATTCGGCCAATGGGAAGATCTACAAAGGCGAGGGGGTGCAGGGCATGAGTAAGGCATTTCTGTTGGCGGGCGCCCAAAATGTACTTTCAAGCCTATGGAACGCCAGTGAGACCAGTTCATTGGTTATGACAACTTCCTTTTTAAAAGCGGTGAAAGCGGATTTACCTACAGATGTGGCACTTCAAAAAGCGAAAATAGACTATCTGAAAAATGCGACCCCCAGCCAACGTCACCCTTACTACTGGGCCAATTTTATCCTCCTAGGTAAGGTGGAACCTTCCGTAGGTTTCTCTTGGTCATTGGGTACATTATTAGTCGTGGGTATTTTTCTATCCCTCATTTTAATCATAAAAAAAGCCAGATAGAAGGGCGTCTAGATCAAAACCTTTATTCATCATATTTTATAATTAACTAGTGTCTCTAAGAAAAGACGAAAAACACGCTTACTGACTCCTGCAGCGTAGTTTTTTAGCAAAACAATGAATCGAATCTATTTTATACTTTGGAATCAATTTCTCAATTCCTCAAAAATTCATTTGAATTTTGAACGAATTGAAGGTAAACCTGTGATTTTATTGCGTTTTCACTAAAATTTCAAAATTAGATTCGATGACCATTTCTACATCGAAATTTCAAAAAAACATGCTTTATAAGCTAAAAACATCGTTTTCTTGCAAAAGATACTGTTTTCTTAGAGACACTAACTAAAAAAACTGACCGTATTTGGTCACGTTTCAAAGTTTTTCTCCTTATAGCAACAAAGGTGCTGTTTACAACAGAGAAAAACATGAAAATGAGGCATTCCAAAAGCAATCCGACCCTATTACTTTTTTTGACATCCTTTTTTAATCTTTCGGCTTTTGCTCAAGAAAGTGTGAAATTCTGGGCCGGGCACTCTTACCGAACCAATATCACAAGGGAATGGCGTGCTCGGGCAGGGCAAACCTACCTCTTTGATGACCGAATGGACCTCACCTCACTGCAAAACAGTGCACGAATCGAGCATAGGCTCAACCGAAATTTCAGGGTGGGTCTGGGGTATATCCGATCTTCTGATCCTGCAGACCCTGATCAGTCTGCAAGAAATAGACTTGATCCCAGAGTACGTTATCGATTTAAAGTAGGTACCCTTAGAATTGCTAATCAACTAAGGACAGAATGGCATTTTCCATCACGCAGTAAATTTGAATATCGTCTTCGTTATTCATTGGGACTTAATGCGGGCGACTTTGGATTTCCTTTGGGCATAACACCTTTTATGGCCAATGAACTTCACTATTATTTAAATGGCAGGCCTTTAAATTATCGGGACGAAAATGGTGATATCATTGTGAGCCAGTCCCCCAATGGCCTACACGCTCATCGTATACGAATTGGAGTTCGGTTTGAACCCTTAAAACGTGCCAATGTCAGTTTGAGTTTTATGCGACAAACTGAGTTCAATATTGGAAGTAGATTTCGTAGTATCAACGTAGTGGATCCCAGAGACGGGGATATCTTAAGGGATTTCAACAATTTTCTGGCGATGAGTTTTAGTTTCTCCTATCGCTTTAACATCTAAGTATTTAAAAACCAAATTATTATATCATGAACACGATAAAAAAAGCAAATAGCTGCAAATACGTAACCGATTTTACAATCAATCGGGATATTATCAAAAGCTACAGACCCAAACCAGGCGATGCTGTCATTTTTGAGGTGTTGAAATTATGTTCCTTAAAAGCCATCGAGGATTTTGAAGGAAGGAATTGTTACATATTTAAAGGTGACCATATCATGGTGACTTTTGGCAACCGTTATGCCAGTAATCAATTTGAAGCCTATATCCCAAAAGAATATCAAGAAGCATATGACTTGGTTGGTAAAGGTGGTGTGGTTGGTAATGTCGCGTCAATGTGCTACAAATTGGAAAGCATGGGGCCTACCAAATTGAAGCTGGTAGGCTATGCTACCAATGTGAAGGGAGAAGTAATCAACACCAGATACCATCACAGGGAAACCACACAATTTCAACCGGTTAAAACACGACCGTTTAAAACGATCTTATCTGTGGGGGCCAGTATGGACAGTGGCAAGACCACTACAGCAGCCTTTCTTTGCCGTGGCTTAAAAAATGCAGGCTACAACTTGGCCTATATCAAATTGACTGGTACAATTTTTAACAAGGATAAAATGCTTTGTTATGATTGTGGAGCCGACTACGTAACTGATTTTTCAGAGATGGGCTACCCTTCAACCTACCTATGTGATCTGGACGAGATTCTCAATATCCATGAAGGGTTACTCCAAGAGGTAACTACTACCAATCCTGATTATGTTGTTATAGAAATTGCCGATGGACTATATCAAAGGGAAACTTATCAATTGCTGAACCACTTACCCTTTACGGACACCTTGAATCATGTCATCCTTTCCTGCGGCGATAGCCTGGCAGTGAATTCGGGCATTAAATTGCTATCCCCCATATTCGGTGAACGCTTATTTGCTTTGAGCGGGCTGTTTACAGGGAGCCCTTTACAAGTTAAGGAGGTGGAAAAGCAGGAACTCCTTCCTGTTCTCACGCTTAAAAAGCTGATGGATGGCAATTTGTTGAATGAATTGCTACCTGGCAAAAAGGCAAAAATGATTGTATAGTCAATTCATAAAAAAAATTTGATACTCATGAGTTTTTCACAGACACAAGCTCTTATTTTTAGTATAACGTTGCTGTTAGTAACGCTCTCCCCTATCGCACAGAACTGGGTGAAAAAACCTAAAGACAGCTTCCCTCTTTCCTATTATCCCATGTTTGCCAAAAAAAGATCTCAAAACTATGGCCTCTATTATGTTGTGGGGGAAGATACGCTGGGACAACGTATGAAGATCCCCTATAAATTGTCCGGAACAGGTGGATTCAATCAGGTGCGACGGCAAATCAATCGTGCCCGAAAAAATAAAGGTGGTTTGCCTTTTCTTAAAAAAACGGCCCATACTATCTCCAAAAAGGAACCCGGACTTTATGGCAGGCTTACATCCCTGGAGTTGGTCAAGGGATATTATTCGCTTGAAAGGTATTTCCTATACAATAACACGCTACCTATTTTGGAACGAAAAATTGCAACTTATAAAATTGAAAATGATGAACAACTTGTGGAACTCCATTAAAAAAAGTTGGTTTGCACCAGTAGACCCTAAACGTCTTGCCATTCTCCGAATAGCAACCGGAAGTTTTTGCCTTTGGTATCTCCTGTCTCGCTTTGATATGCTTCAGCGCATGACTCAAAATACAGATGCCTTTGAAGCCATTGGAATCTTGTCTTGGATGGAAAAACCCTTGAATGAAATCATGTTTTGGTGGATTTCCATAGCAATGATCATCTTAAATATCTGCTACATCCTTGGATGGAGATTTAAGCTGACAGGTCCCGTTTTTGCTATTTCAGCACTCTTGTTCTTTACGTATCGTAACTCATGGTCAATGATTTACCACAACCGTAATGCCCTAGTACTTCACATCATAATTTTAGGTTTTGTAGCCGCAGCAGATGCATGGTCTGTTGATGCATGGAGGAATCAACAAAACAAAAGGCGGTCCACAGATGCCCATTGGCGATATGGTTGGCCCATTATGCTGGTTTGTGCTGTTACTGTAGGTTCTTATTTTCTATCAGGTGTGGCCAAAATTGCTGGCGATTTGGCTTGGGAATGGGCCAACGGCAGTGCCATGCGCTCGCAGATTGCCGTGGATGCCATCCGAAAATCCATATTGGGGGCTGAAACGGCACCCTTCTTTAACGTAATTTACAAGCACAAATGGTTGTTTCTCCTGATGGGCCTTTTCACTTTTATCGTAGAGTTGGGTGCTCCATTGGCACTTTACAAAAAGAGATGGGGTAAGCTTTGGGCTTTCTTGACCTGGTGCATGCATTGGGGTATCTACTTTATCATGGGAATTACGTTTCGATACCAGATGACAGGATTAATTTTCCTTTCTTTTTTCGCTCCCGAAAAGTCATTTACCAATGCCCGGAAAAAGGTTGCAAATAAAACCGACGGATCACTGGCACCATCTACAACCCATGATTTATCCCCAATCATCCTTTTCGATGGGGTCTGTAATCTTTGTAATGGCTGGGTACGTTTTGTGATGAGAAATGAAAGAAAAAGGGAATTTCGGTTTGCTTCCCTTCAATCGGATACTGCTGAAAAAATGCTCCGCCCTTTCACTGTTAAAAATAACATGGGTTCCATCGTGTTGATTGAAGGCGACATTTTATATGAAAAAAGTGAGGCCGTACTATTAATTTTAGGAAAGTTGAAACACTTATGGCCAATGCTCTCCGCCTTTATTATTGTTCCGAAGTTAATCAGGGATAGCATATACAATTTCATCGCCAAGCATCGCTACGGATGGTTTGGAAGACAACAGTCCTGTGGATTGGTAGATCCCGAGGACAAGGTTCGGATGATTGAATCTTAGTTATATGTGGCCTCTCCTGAGAAAACAGCCGGTAAAAACTACCAAATGGAGTTTTATAGGGAGCTTCATGAGGTCTCATTCGGTATTGGCAATTATGACCTTACTGGCTGGATTTGCCTATAATATTTCCACCATCATTATACCCATTAGTATTGGTAAATTTTACGAGTTTTCCTTTGGGTTCTCTTCCCATAGATTGAAGGCTTTTGGGTTTATCCCCTACATGGATGCTACCGACCATACCGGATTTTTTCTACTTTTTTTTAGTTTGGTAGGTTTGCGGTTTGCATTTGAATATGTCAATCGCTTTGGTATTGCATGGTTCGGGGAGCGATTTGCCAAAAGCTTAAGGGAACAACTGTTTGCAGCGCAGTTGCAGATAGCCATGCCCATCTATAACAAAAAGGGCATCGGAAAATACCTTTTGCGCTTTAGTGGGGATTTGAAAAGTATTCAGAATTACTTAAAGAATGGAGTGCTGCGCTTTGTTCAGGATGTATTACTCTTGGTAATTGTATTCTTAGTTATAGCCCTGCTGAATATGACACTTGCAGGGCTTATTCTGGGCTTTGTTCTATTGGCAACCATAATGTTGTGGCTACTCAACAAAGTACTGTATCTACAATCCTTGGAAAGGCGTAACCGAAAATCGGGGATGCTCTCCTTTGTAAACACACGGTTGCGGGCCGTGGCCAGTATCAAAGCATTCAATAAATATAACCCGGAAAACAAAAGATATCGAAAACGATCAGAGCAACTGTATATAATCGGAAAAAAGTATTCAGGAACCGTAGCCTTGCTACAAGCCAGTATCCCTGCAATTACCTATGGATTATTGGGTATTACCATGGCATTTGTACTTAGAAGACCCGATTATCAAAATAGTATCGGAGGCGGTTCACTACTGGTTGTCATCCTGCTCATTTTGGCCATACTCCCGGTGCTCCGCAGAACCTTGAAGGTAAGTATCGTATGGAAATTAGGGAGCATTTCTTTTCAAAAATTAATCAATATACTTGAGTCACCTAAAGAGAACGAACTTACTTTAGAAGCGCCATCTTTAAAAAATTCTTCCTTACGATTTGAAAATATCAAATTTCACTATGATGACGGTATAGAACCAGTGTTTGGAAATCTAAATTTAGAAATCTTGCCTCGAACCACTACATTGTTGTATGGTCCTTCGGGTTGCGGCAAATCAACACTTATCAAACTTTTATTAAAAAGTGTTTCACCCAAAAATGGTCAACTTAAGTTTGGTAAAATCCCCTATTCAGAGCTTTCAGAAAAAACCATCCGAAAACATATCGCTGTGGTCTCCAATGATTACCCTTTGTATGGAAAAGATGTTTATGAAGCCATTGTTTACAGCAGAAACGCAAAACGTAAGTCCAGAGCTTCAAAATTATTGCAAAAACTACAGCAACATGAGAATCCCAAAGACCAATTGCAGTTGCATAATCGTATCGGAGATTTGGGTTGCAACCTTAATGCCGGTCAAACCAAGCTGCTCATGTATTGCCGTTCATTACTGACTGAAAAACCTATCCTGATCTTGGAAGAACCATTTGAGTGCTTAAACCCTAAAACCTCGCGTTTGGTGTTAGATATATTGAGGGATTTACAGCACAAGAAGACGATAATAGTTTTGTCCCAATCAGAAGAGCACAATCTGTATTTCAATAAAAAACATTGGTTGGGTTCCAGCTGTAGTTCTTTTGGTTCCCAGAGTGATTTAGAAATCTCTTGATTAAACCAAAATCCACTTTGATTATATCGGAAGTTATTCAAGGCAGGCTATACCTCGTGTCGAGTCAAGTTTATTATTTGGGTGAATTTGTTTAGATTTCTTCAAAACACTCCTGAAAAAAATACCATGTTATATTAACCTCAGAGGAAATAGCTACGCTTAAGGATATTGTCGGTTTCGGCAAGCGAGGAGCTCGGATTATACCTAATGCCTATTTGTTACTCAATGTGGATGAGTCTTCTCATGGAGGGGGAAAGACTGATGAAGAGGTGCAGCCTTTTTGGAAGTGACCGTCTAAACCGTGGAGAATATCCGTAAGAAGTTGGTAGAGGAAGGATTTGAAGTCGCCTCAAAGGGTTGACCGACGAGTCGGGTTTATGGTAAAAGACTTGATGGAGAGGTGGAAGCCCATTTGGTGGCCTGAAGTTGTAGTGAACCACCCAGGGATATGCCAGATGGTAATTACGCCTGCTCTATCATACAAATGATGGAGTTAAAGTATGCAGATGCGATCTCACATGAAGCCATTCGTGGGCTTTTAAAAAAACGAATGACGCTCCTGGAAAGTGAAAGGATGGGTGATCCCACCATCGAATAGCAGTGCTTTTGTCGCTCAGATGGAGCAGGTATTGGAGGTGTACAAATTGCCCTATGACCCTCGGTATCCGGTTATTTGCGTGGATGAAATACCCAAACAACTCATTGTAGAGACCCGAACACCTATTGCAATGGAAAAAGGAAAAGAAAGGAAGGTAGATTCAGAAATCCTGACTCGACCCCTTAAATTCTGTAAAAAAGTAGGTGTGTCGTGTAAATCCACTTGTCGTAATCCTGTACCATTTTTAAGTTCAAAAACATCTGTTATAGTTCAAAAGAAAAATTTTCGTAAATTATTATGGTGTTTTTGCAGCACAGGATTTCTAAGATTATGAATATTATCGATGTGGAGTGTGTAATAGCTTTATGGCTAATGAACCTCTGAAAAGACAAAGAATGGTTTCGGTCACTAAAAATAAAAAAAGGTAGATTGGACCATGTTTATCCAATACATCGCTGATGGCTATCCGGAAGTTATGCGGATAAAGCTTGCAATGGATTATCTTAATACGCCTTCACCCTCATCCTTCTATGAATGTTTTCAGCCGAGCAAGCCAAAAGAAGTATGGGATCGGTTTGAATTCATCTACACACCTAAGCATGGAAGTTAACTAAACATAGCACCAGATGCCTTAAGACACCTTTTCCTATTCGCTCAATACCGCGTCTCATTACCTCATTAACACCATAGAGTGCGCCTCAATTATCACATATGAAAGAACCTATTCCCCCCAGCCTTCACTTCTGGGCACACTGCGCGCCATGGGAGGGATTACTAATGATAATAAATTTAGCTGTTTAGGATTATAATAAAGAACAATGTTCTTTATTTTTACTCAAGATCATGCAAGTTTTAAAAGACAATTCCAAAAAAATAATCTTGGAAGTCGCTAGGAAAGAATTTCTTAAAATTGGCTTTAGACATACATCCATGCGAGAGATTGCCTCAAAATCTGAAATAGGATTAAGCAACATCTACAATTACTTCAAGAATAAGGATGAAATCCTACACGTTCTAGTCGCTCCCCTCTTAGCAGCATTTGAGAAAATCAAGGAAGAGCATAATAAGGAGAAATACCTCACTATTGACGCATTTTTCTCAAGAGATTACCACGAAGAAAGTGTGAACATGTGGCTAGATCTGTATAAAAATTTCAAAGAGGAACTTTTCCTGGTCTTTCACCGATCTGAAGGTTCAAAACTTGCCTCATTTAAAGAAAATATGATAGATGACGTTACTGATATGAGCTTAACCTACTTTGCTGAAATGAAAGCGAGGTATCCAAAACTGCATGTAAACATTTCAGACTTTTTTATTGGTATATCCATTAGCTGGTGGTCAAGTGCACTAGAAAAACTAGTGGCAGATGAATTTTCGGAAGAAGAGGTCACACAATTTCTGCACGAGTACGTGGAGTATTCTACAGCAGGTTGGAAGTCGTTGATGAACGTTTAATTTTTTGATTAAACCAGAACACTGTTCGTTATTATAATGCAAATAGATAAAGAAAATGAATCAGAAAAACGTCGTGATTCTTCAGGGATCGGACGATTGCTTGTCCTAGCGGGTGAACGAAAGAAAATGCTCATCCTTTCGGGATTACTCGCACTGATACATGCTGCATTGGGTTTGATTCCTTATGTTATTGTATTTTATATTCTTAGTCAGCTTCTACAGACGGGTACTGGAAGTATTCCCCTATCATGGTTGTTTTGGGCGTCGGCAGCAATTACAGGATCGGCGTTTTTGCTATACGGTTCCGGGATGGCTTCTCATGTGGCTGCCTTTAATATATTGTATGACCTACGCACAAAAATTGCTGATAAATTAGGCAAACTCCCGCTAGGCTATGTCAATTCCAGTAGTTCGGGGAGGTTTAAAAAAATCATTTCCGATGATGTAGAACGGATCGAGCAGTTTGTGGCACATGGCATTCCTGACGTTGTAAAAGCTATATTTCTTCCGCTTCTTACACTGGGGTTTCTGTTTTCCGTAGATTGGAGATTGGCGCTTGTCAGTCTTTTCCCATTAGTTGCGGTGATCCTTGCGTCGATGTATTCCTTTTCTACACCTAGGTCAAAAGAGCTTATGGATAAATACCATCTGTCTCTCGAAGAAATGAATAGTGGAATTGTAGAATTTGTGCGTGCAATGCCTGTGATGAAGATTTTTGGTCAAACGGCCTCCAATTTCAAAAAGTTTAGTGATACAGTACGTGAATTCGAGCATTTTGTAGGTAAATGGTTGGATGAGTCGGCAAAAGTATGGGGAATATTGATGAGCCTCATAAATAATGCATTAATTCCGTTATTCATTACAGGGTTAATCTTATACTTTAACGGTAGCTTATTACTAGCGGTATTTTTCCTATTTCTGATTCTGGGAGTGGGATACATTCGTGTTCTTTTTGTCCTGTCCACGTTTGGCCCTCAGATTACCATGATCAGTCAAGGACTAAAGCGCATTGATGAAATCCTTTTTGATGTGCAGGCACATACCTACGGAAGTGATTCTATTAGCGCTGATTATTCCATCACTTTCGATGAGGTTGGCTTTTCTTACCATGCTGGACATCCTGTGTTGAAAAAAGTCAGTTTTACAGCACCTCAAAATACCATTACGGCATTGGTAGGTCCTTCCGGGTCCGGTAAATCAACACTTGGGCAACTAGTCCCTCGGTTTTATGATGTGTCAGAGGGAGCTATAAGTATTGGAAATCAGCACATTGCAGAAATTGATGAACATCATCTCATGAATGAGGTTGGAATAGTCTTCCAAGACAGCATGATGTTCTATCAAAGCATGCTAGATAACATCAAAATGGGGTCTGATAAGACGATAGATGAAGTAATAGAGGCGTCCAGGGTTGCTCACTGTCACGACTTTATTATGCAGTTGCCCAAGGGATACGATACCCATTTTGGGGATAAAGGTGTTCATTTAAGTGGCGGAGAGCAGCAACGCATACAGCTAGCACGGATAGTATTAAAAGACCCAAAGATCCTTGTCTTGGATGAGGCTACCGCTTTTTCGGATCCCGAAAATGAACACTTGATTATGCAGGCCTTTAGTAAAATAATTCAAAATAAAACGGTCATTATCATCGCTCACAGGCTATCCACAATCATTAATGCGGATCAGATCATCGTTTTGGAGCAGGGAAAAGTTGATGCTATTGGTGAGCACGCGGAATTACTAAAAAACAGTCATCTCTACCGGAAAATGTGGAATGCACATCAGCGTGCGAAAGAGTTTGAAATCACTTACGAATAAATCATGATCAGAAACATTATTTACCTATTCAATTTCACCCATGTCAACATCAAGCGTATTTTTCTGGGGGAGTTATTCCATGGTTTTCTATTGGCTTTGCCTACAGGCATGCTCCTACTTGTGATTTGGGAGCTGTTTTCAGACGTTCCTAACGAATCGTACCTGTGGAAAATTACGGGAATCATGTCTCTTTCATTTATAGTACAACTGCTCGTAGCCGGTAAAATCTACGTTTACACTAATAAGATGACCTATCGCATGTGCTCTAAGCTAAGGTTAAGCCTGGGTGATCGATTACAAAAGCTGCCATTGGGATATTACAAAAAGCGAGATCCTGGAGATTTAGCATCCATCATACTTCAGGATGTTACCAATGTGGAGACGATTCTGGGACATGCTCTTCCCAACATTTTTGGATCCATCTTCGGCACCTTTTTTCTTTCCCTATTTTTGATCAGCACTGATTGGCAAATGGCAGTCATTCTTCTCTTCGCCGTGCCTTGCGCATTCTTATTGGCTTTTGCTGCCACCCTTTTAATGAAAAAATTGAGCCACTCACAGATTCATTATCGAAATGAAACCGGAAGCAGATTCATCGAATACATTTTGGGAATCAGGCATCTGAAAGTTCACAATCAAACCGGAGAGAAATTTAAAACGTTGGAAAAAGCCTTCAGTGATCTAAGAAAGGCAAGCATTAAATTAGAAGCCATACCCGGACCATTGATCTTATTATCGTTTGTCGTATTCGAATTTTTCTTCCTGTTAATGGTCTATGTTGGACTCAGTCGCCTGACTGAAAATACGATTAACATTCCCGTGATAGTTGCATTTCTGATTATTGGTTATCGATTGTATGAGCCGTTGAAATTGTTTATGGTAGATTACGCCGTGCTTAACTACATGAATACAAGTCTTGTGAGAATTTTAGATCTTCTCAAAGCGCCCTTGCAAGGCGGTGAGAAGACTACCGTACTGGAATCTTACGAGATTGAATTCAAAAAAGTGACATTCTCATACCTGGATAGGGAAATATTGAAAGAAGTAAGCTTCACTATTCCTCAGAAAGCTATGACGGCTCTTGTAGGAGCTTCCGGATCAGGAAAGACTACTATCGCTAACCTGATTGCACGATTCTGGGATGTACAAAAGGGGGCAATCACGATTGGTCAAAAAGATCTCAACCGCATTTCTACAGAATCAGTATACGGAATGATCAGTGAAGTATTTCAGGACGTGTACCTTTTTGACGACACCATCTACCATAACATTTTGATTGGCAGACCGGATGCCAAGGAGGCTGAGGTAAAAGAAGTTGCCGAAAAGGCGCAAGTAATGGAATTTCTACACCAACTACCGGATGGATTGAACTCCCGAGTTGGAGAAGGGGGCTCTCATCTATCGGGAGGACAAAAACAACGCATATCCATCGCTAGGGCAATTCTTAAAGATGCACCTATCATTCTATTGGATGAAGCCACGGCATCCTTAGATCCTGAAAATGAAATTTATATTCAGCAAGCAATTCAGGAACTCGTGCAAGAAAAAACGGTAGTGGTGATTGCTCATAAGCTGCAGACCATTCGTAGCGCAGATAAGATCATTGTCCTGGAAAATGGAAAAATCAAAGAGGAAGGAAACCATGATCAATTACTCAAAATAGATGGGCTGTATGCATCCTTCTGGAAGACGCAACAACAAACTACAGGTTGGAAGTTGGCGGTGTAATTTGTACGATTCAAATAATCTCACTGAAGTAGGCACTTGATAAATAACTCTGGTAAGCCTTTGGACGGTTAATATTATCTAAGTCTTTGCTGAATTTCTTTAGGAATACGACCTTCATCAGCGATTCAATTTCGCCATTACTTCATCTTCCAAAGCAATCCGAACGATCAACATCCTTCATCAATATGGCAAGCCCAGGTCTTCGGTGTCCTCATCAGACAACACTTTTGAGTCAACTCCTAACTTCTGTAGCAACTCTGAGAGGAATTGCAATTCCTCTCAATTTTTTGGATTGACAACTATTTAACTCATAACGCAAAGATAAAAAATAAGAAGATGGAACTAACAAGCAGTATAAAGTATGTGCTTAATTGGTGATCTGCCATTGAGGTGAAACTTGATCGTAATACTGCCTCCAAGTCAGAAATCAAGAATCTGACAGACCAGATAGTGGGAGATTTTCAATCTTCTAACCAAAGTGGTGATTTAATGATTTGCTCACACTGACAGCATTCACTATTTTGCATGTACTTGCCAAAGTTGAGCACACACTCCGTACTTTGACGTTAGATGTCACTTGCACTTCGTAGAACAGATTAGCTCGAAATTCGTAAATTTGATTATGGAAACAGATGTAATAAATGTTGATCCTGATATTCTTGGAGGAACTCCCGTTTTTTCTGGAACAAGAGTACCAGTTGCATCACTTTTCGATCATCTTGAAAGTGGTATTTCTCTTGAAGATTTTTTAGATGACTTCCCTTCTGTAACTAAAGAACAAGCGGTTAGATTGCTTGAACTGGCTGGAAAAGTAGTTTCGGCTGTCAACTTTAAGCAACTCTATGAAACTGCTTCTTGATGAAAACATTCCAAGAAAGCTTAAGAACGACCTTTCGGAATTCGAAGTACACACCCGTTCGAGAGATGAACTGGGATGGAAAAAAGAACAGTGAACTCTTGGAATTGATACTAAACGAAGGATTTCAAGTGCTAAATAACTGCTGACAAGAATCTTCAAAACCAGCAGAATTTCAACAAATATCCAATTCCACAGTTTTAGCACTAAATGTCGAACTCCTCACCTATCAGCATGTAGTCGAACTGCTTCCGAAGTTAAAAAAGTATTTGAACCCTAAACTACCTAGTGTCTGTAAGAAAAGGATGAAAAGTGATTTTTTCACCTTAAGAGGCCCGAATTTATGCTGTTGTTGGACCTGAATCTAAATCAAGAAAAAAGTTGATCATGCCATTTTCATAGATTTTGGTTGCCTAAAAAAGTGTAG
>JBCDKO010000076.1:0-19289 GCA_038746525.1 Bacteroidota bacterium | reverse complement strand
GTCGAAAGCCTGGATCATCAAAGAAAACTTTGGTGACATTCACTTTAGCCAGCCCAAAGAAGAGGCCTTTGTCCTACTCTATCAATGGATTAGAAATGCTCAGAGATGTGGGATCGGGCATCTCATCAAGGTAGCGGATATGTTTTATTGGCATAGGCAAGGAATCCTCAACGCAATGACTTACAACAAAAGCAACACGATGGCTGAAAGAATCAACGGTAGACTTCAGGAAATCAAGATGACTGCTAGAGGTTATAGATCCTTCCAAAACTTCCAAAACGCGATCCTATTTTTCCATGGAGGTCTTGACCCGTACCCACACTAAATAAGTAGAACCATATCGTTTGATAAATGTTCTCTGTATGAAGTAGTTCTAACTGAAAAATGGGAAGAAATACCCTCCTTATACCTGTAGTTAAAAGTAGTGAAAAAAAATTAAAACACAGTTACTTATTACATACTCTTAACTAAACGACATTGAATTGATAATCCACATTTTTAGCAGCTAAATAGCAACTAAAATAGAATCAGGTAGTTTCTTGCAACTAATAAATTGAAAGAGACTGAAATCGTATAGTTGATAAGAGATAGGCATTTGGAAAAAATTTTCGCCAAAAAATAAACGTCGTTAGACAATCTAGCGCATCTGGCTTTTAACTTATAATCAAAGAAATGTATCTGATGAAATGTTGAAAAAGCGACCACTTTTTTTGCTCTTGTCTTAAGTAAATGCCTTGAAGATCCGGAGCTTTTGATCCGTTTCTATAAAAAAACTAATTTTTGTTCTTCTTCATAGCAGATTTATTATAATCACAGTAAAAAAGATCTTATTCATCCTTACCATTTAATTCTAGTCGGCATATACCCATTTAAACCCTCTCCATTGTTTATACCTACCCTTAGCCACACCGATGATTTCTTTTTCACCTATTCCGGTAACTTTAGAAGCTTGAGTTACACTATCAAATTTTGCTACTATTCCGCCTTGCAGGTCTTTTTGAATAATCGGCTTTTTTCTTACTTGACCACCATAGGGTTTAATCCATTTACTTCTGTCAGCAGTCGATAGGTAGCTTGTTGGCACTCTCCCCTTACTAAATGCTCTTTTAGATTTATCTGATTTAGTAACCAGTTTCAAATTATCCAATCTACAGTTAAATCCATCTCCATCTTCATTTATTACATAGAGTCCATCTTTATAGAAATCGATTTCTTTGACAAATGTTATATAAACCAACCTTCTCACATTGAAGTAATAGGATGACCCTTCAAGGTTAAGAGAGACTCTAAGATCTACTATTTTATCTTCAGAGATAGTGTTTTTATTGTAGTAGATGGATTGTTTCAGAATTCTCCCTTTTACTTTCTGACTTCCTAACCTGGGATGGGGAATCGTTCTATCCACCGAACGGATTCTTCCTAAATTGGAAGCTTGATAATATTCTTCAAATTTCGGTATATCCTTCCATTCTTCTCCTGGAAGTAGTTTTAATACATTTTCCTGGTATGGATACATATGCTATGTTTTTTCAGTAAATAGTAAATATTAATAAGATCATTAAAATCCCACATTTATTTCATACTACTTATCCATATTTCTAATCTGGTTCGTTCATCACCTCATATACTATTAGGGTAACTATATAATTAACAATTATCGCTTGATCATATGTAAATGTCAATACCTGATGTGTCTAACTTGTAGAAATATCACATGATCCTCAGTTTTTTTGTATGATATGATGAAATGCTCGATTGTCGGCATTAATAGTTTTTTTCTTTTCGTTCAAATCTTTTAGCTCCTATAAGAAGTAAGTTCATATTTTAACCTGGGAACGATGTCATGTGGACAGAAGGCACTTGCTTTGACCTAACCTCTAAGCTACAATTTACAGGAAATTAAGATTGGTTACTTTTAACAAACCTTACTAACAGGTATAGAGATAAAGTCATATTGAAAAAAAAAGGAGTCAATTTTGACTCCTTCGTTCTTATTATAGTCTTTTATCTGAATTAACTTTTGTTTTTCATATCTTGAACTTCAAGTCGGATCTCTTGGGCTAGGTTTTTAAGTTCTTGCATTCCTTTTCTGACACGAGTTCCAGCAGCATTGTTTCCTTTATCATAGAATTTTTCAAAATCTCCCTCAAGTGAATCCATCATTGATTTTAATTCTTCGAATCTTGTCATGTTGTTACGGTAATTAAGGTTATCGCTATAATTAAAAGTTCGGGCAATATAGCCCAAATAAGTTAATATTCAGTTCAAATGACTTTAATAATTAAGATTTTGAAAGAAGCGCTCCTTCTACTCCAGCCTCTTTATAAACACCATTATCCAGTTTTCCTTTGATGGCTTCAAAGGCATTTAGGGTTTGCTCAACATCATCCAAACTGTGCATTGCAGTAGGTATAATTCTCAATATAACCATACCTTTGGGCACTACTGGATAAACCACCATAGAGCAAAAAATATGATAATTCTCTCTTAGATCAATGACCATATTACAAGCTTCTAGCACATCTCCTTTTAACACAACAGGGGTTACAGGCGAATTAGTAGTGCCGATGTTGAACCCTCTTTTTCTAAAACCTCCTTGAATTGCATCAACAATCGTCCAGAGTTTCTTTTTAAGCTCTGGCATAGTCCTAAGCATTTCCAATCTTTTTAATCCTCCAATCACAAAAGGCATAGGGAGCGACTTAGCAAAAATTTGAGAACGCACCTTATATCTGAGGTGGTTAATTACATCAGTAGGTCCGGCTATAAATGCGCCAACACTTGCCATGGATTTAGCAAATGTTGAAAAATAAACATCGATAGCATCCTGCACTCCATAATATTCACCAGTACCTGCTCCGGTTTCACCCATGGTGCCAAAGCCGTGTGCATCGTCTACCAACAATCTGAATTGATACTTATCTTTAAGTGCCGCAATCCCAGCAAGGTTACCGGTGTTTCCAGACATTCCAAAAACACCTTCCGAAATTACTAAAACACCGCCTTCTTGCACATCAGCGAGTTTTGTTGCTCTTTGAAGTTGCTTTTCACAACTCTCCATGTCATTGTGAGGAAATACATATCTTTTTCCAATGTGCATCCGAAGCGCATCAATAATACAAGCATGACACTCAGCATCATAAACTACTACGTCCTTTCTATCGAGTAAAGCATCAATAACAGACATTATTCCTTGATAGCCGAAGTTTAATAACATCCCAGTAGGTTTTTCCACAAAATCGGCAAGCTCTTGCTCTAGCTGGTCATGATAATTGGAATTTCCTGTCATCATACGTGCACCCATTGGATAACCAAGTCCCCAATCTTGTGCGGCTTCAGTATCTACTTTTCTTATTTCTGGATGATTAGCCAGACCTAAATAATTATTTAAGCTCCAAGCAAGTACCTCTCTACCCTTAAACTTCATTCTGGGTTGAATCTCGCCCTCTAATTTTGGGAAAAAATAATAGTTTACGTCTCTGTCTAAAAAGGAATATTGACCGAGTGCGCCATCGTCACTGAGTAATTTTTCGAATAAATCCATCTGCAAATCTCGCTTTTCAAATCGAAGTGCAAATTTAGTAGGATTAAGGAACTTTCTAAGACTTGGGTTTTACATAAACTTGTAATGTAAATATTGAGGAAAAAGGACTGAATCATAGGAATTCAATGTGTGCAACTGAAAATGAACGATATACCTAATGAAAATAAAAAAAATACTTGTTGCTAATCGTGGTGAAATTGCCCTTCGTGTAATGAGATCAGCTAGAGAGATGGGAATCTCTACAGTAGCCGTTTACAGTGATGCCGATAAATACCTCCCCCACGCATCCTATGCTGATGAAGCCGTAAATATTGGTCTGCCAGCAGCTTCAAAATCCTATCTAGTACAAGACAAAATCATCGATGCCTGTAAGCAAACAGGAGCAAATGCCATTCATCCAGGATATGGTTTTTTATCAGAAAATGCCACTTTTGCAGAAAGAGTGGCCCACGAAGAAATCCTATTTATTGGACCTAGTGCGCATGCCATACGAGTGATGGGGGATAAACTTACTTCCAAGCAAACAGTGAAAAACTTTGGAGTTCCGTTAGTCCCAGGAATGGATAAACCCATCAACGATATTCAAGAGGCAAAAAAAGTGGCAGATGAAATTAGATATCCCGTCATGATAAAAGCAAGTGCGGGCGGCGGCGGCAAAGGGATGAGGATTGTGCATGATCCGAAAGACTTTGAGGAGCAAATGGAACGAGCTATGAGTGAAGCCAGAAATTCATTTGGCAACGATGAGGTTTTTGTAGAGAAATTCATTACTTCTCCAAAGCACATAGAAGTTCAAATATTGGGAGACCAGCATGGTAACATTGTTCACTTTTTTGAACGTGAGTGTAGTATTCAAAGAAGACATCAAAAGGTGATTGAGGAAGCTCCATCTGCCCTACTTTCCCCAACCCGACGAAAAGAAATTGGTGAAGCCGCTGTAAATGTGGCTAGATCATGTGATTATTTTGGAGCTGGAACAGTTGAATTTATTGCTGATGAGCATCTGGACTTTTATTTTCTGGAAATGAATACCCGCCTTCAAGTGGAGCATCCTGTGACGGAATTGATCACTGGGGTAGATTTGGTGAAAGAGCAAATAAAAGTAGCTGAAGGAGAGAAACTTCCCTATGATCAGGACGATATTACATTCAGAGGACATAGTATTGAAGTAAGAGTGTATGCCGAAGACCCGAAAAATAATTTTTTACCCGATACCGGGAAGCTCATTAAATACTCAAGACCACAAGGTGCTGGTGTAAGAGTAGATGATGGATATGAAGAAGGTCTAGAAGTTTCTATTTATTATGATCCTATGATTGCAAAACTGATCACGCATGGAAAAGATCGGACAGAAGCAATTGAGCGTATGAAACGCGCTATTCACGAGTATCAAATTCTCGGAGTAGAAACCACCCTTCCCTTTTGCCTGTTTGTACTTGATCATCCAGCGTTTAGGGACGGCACCTTCACAACAAAATTTGTTGAGTCTCATTTTGATCCTGAAGTACTAAGCAAGGAGATTAAAGAAGAAGAGGCACAAATTGCAGCCATCATCGCCTATGAATTAACTGTTAATGAATCGTTAACTAAAATTCCGTCAAGAACTCCTGAGAAAAAAAACAGGTGGAAAGAAAGATCTAGAAGTTAATGGCAGAAATAAAACCCCTAAGAGCTTGGAGATATAACAAGAACTTACAAAAAAAAATAGAAATATTGGTTTCTCCTCTCTTCGATGTTATTTCAGAAAAGCAACGTGATTATCTGTATGGTGAAAAATTAAATAGTATACATCTATCTGCACCTAATGGCAGTGATGATAGTCTAAGCGCCTCCAGAAAAGTAATTGAGTGGAAAAAAGACGGCATCATACTACAGGATGAATTGCCTTCCATTTATGTCTATTACCAATATTTTACCTTACCTGGCTCTGATAAAGAGAGAGTGAGAAAGGGTTTTGTAGCCAACCTTAAAATTTACGACTGGGACGACAACGTTCTTTTAAGACATGAAAACACCATGCCTTTTTCCGTGAAAGATCGAATGGAGGTCTTGGCTAAAACCCAGATGAACGTTAGCCCTACTCATGGCCTATACACAGACACTACCTACGAAATAGAAAGATATCTCGATCAGGCTATGATATACCCCCTTTATGAAACGGAGGATTACCAAGGCGCAAGAGATGTTCTAGGGGTA
This sequence comes from Bacteroidota bacterium, assembly GCA_038746525.1. Lineage (GTDB taxonomy): Bacteria > Bacteroidota > Bacteroidia > Cytophagales > Cyclobacteriaceae > Ekhidna. Next base: position 13,549 of record JBCDKO010000076.1, on the reverse strand, counting down.
ATTCAAGATGCCAAAGTAATCCAACGAATGATGGAAATCATCAAAGAAAAGCAAATTATCCTCGCAGATGGTCACCATCGGTATGAGGGTTCTCTTCTCTATAAAAAAGAAAGAGAGAAGAACAACCCTCATCATCAGGGTACCGAAGGTTACAATTATCATCTAATGTATTTTACAAACACAGAGGCTGATGATCTTAGGATATTACCTACTCACAGGGTGATTTGTGGGGCTGAACATCTTAGTGAAGAACATCTTTTGAAAAAACTTGAGAAATATTTCTCCATCAAGACTATTGATGAGGTGAGTGACGTGAATGAAATCATTTTAGGTAAGAAGTGGGCTTTCGGACTTCTCATTAGTAAGAATGCATATAAAGTGCGATTAAAGCCAGGAATGATTGAAACGATGGAGTGGAGGTTTCCCCAGGCAATTAAAGAGCTTGACCTTACAGTCCTTCACTACTTCATTATTGAAAAATGTCTGGGTATTCACGGTAAACTTCAAAGAGGGAGTCGTAACATCCAATTCGAGCGAGACTTTGCCAAATGTCTTCATCAAGTAAGTAATGGAGAGGCACAATGTGCCATTATCACCCAAGAACTATCCATGAATACAGTAAAGGAAGTTTGTTATAGTGGATCCACTTTGCCCCAGAAGAGTACCTATTTCTATCCTAAAGTAATTTGTGGTTTCTTATTTGGATCCATAAAAGAAAATGAGTTTAAATCATTCTTTGATGCGGCTTTCCAATAGACTGATCTTGGCCTCAGGTTCTCCAAGGAGAAAACAGCTACTTCAAGATGCAGGATTCGATTTTGAGGTGAAGACCGTTCCTTTCGAGGAGGTTTTTCCGGAAGATATGGCCTCTGAAAAAGTGGCTGAATTCTTAGCAATAGGTAAAAACGAAGCGCATAGAAAAGCATTAGAAAATGAACTTATTATTCTCACTGCAGATACGGTAGTGGTTTTCAATGACCAAATCTTAGGCAAACCGAAAGATGAACGGGAAGCGATTAATACTTTAAATCTTCTCTCAGGTGAAATCCACGACGTAATCACAGGGGTTTGTATTAGCCTATTAGAATTGCAACATTCTTTTTCCTGCAAAACGCAAGTGAAATTCAAGTCACTTTCAGATAAGGAAATAAAATTGTACGTTGAAAACTACAAACCGATGGATAAGGCAGGAAGCTACGCAATTCAGGAATGGATCGGGTTAATAGGAATAGAATGGATAAATGGCTCTTACTACAATGTGGTTGGATTACCAGTACATGAAGTTTATCAACTATTAAAGGATAAATTTTCTTAAGATCACCAACCTAAAGTCCCTGGGCCTCCTTTAAAAGGGCCAACAACCTTCGATGTGATCCACCCTCCATAAAAGTCGCCTTCCTGAGCGTCTACTTTTTCATCTGAAATAAAACACTCATCCATTTTATTGGCATAAATAGAGATATGATCCTTTATTAAATGATATTTTATATTGGGATGATCATATCCCCACGCAGCGAATTCGACTATCCTGTCACCAGATTTGATGTGGTAATAGTGAGCTTTTCCTTTAAACTCACAGTATGAGCTTTTGTCGGTTCGTATCAACAAGCCTCTTTCGAAAGCATTCAATGGCAAATAGTAGGTAGGAGGATGGCTGGTTTCCAAAATCCGAAAAGAGCTATTTCCATCAAAAATAATTTTGTTATCAAACATAATTCGAATGTGATCTTTTACCAATTCTATAGACGGAGGTCTTGGATAATCCCAAACAGATTCCTGTCCTGGTTTAGGTTTTATTTTCCTAATCATCTGAACAGTGATCTGATGAAGTAAGAAATTAGCTTGAAAGCAGTAGAAAAGCTGTAACCACTCACCTTACCCTTATCTATTTTAAATATAATCGACTGATCTATCTTGATATTGATGAGCTGATTAATATGTAAAGATTGCTTTTTAAAATTGAGTAAGGGAACATTAAATTTCTTTAATCCACTTAGTAGATTAAAGAAAACACTCCAATCCGAAAATTTTATCAGTAAGTCTTGTCCTTTGTTGATAATTTCTATTGACTCATTCCCGGATTGAACTGTTAAATGTCCGTCCAGACGTAACATTTATTCTTCAGAAGTTGAAATAGTCAATTTGCCGTTTAGCTTCCACTGGGCAGATTCATTGGCATTTGTTCCGCTTGGAACACTCACATTCATATCTTCAAAATCATAAGTGATTTTAGCATTTCTTCCGGTTAGTTTGTCATAAAGTCCAATAGCCAGATCAGGCCAAGTCTTAGTTTCGTTTTCCATGTATATTGATTTTAATGAATATCTAAACAGTAATTCAAACACCGGAAGAAATGGATTGTTAGCGTTTAGTGAAATTAATTCAATATTAAATCGCTCTTATATGCTATTATTGCTCTGTTTCAAACGTATCTATTTAGATTAAGGCAGTTACCTCCTTTGAATTATGTTTAAAATTATCACGCTGCTGAAAATAAAACATTGGATTACTGCTCTTGCGTTTCCTGTTATTTCTATATCAGTCTTTTGTCAGGATTTAACTGATTTTGATCACAAGTTAGGAGCATTTATTGACCCTAGAGATGGTCAAGAGTATAAAACCATTACTTTCAAAAAAATAATTCGTGATACAGTTGTGGAGAGAACATGGTTTGCAGAAAATGTTAAGTACACAGTTGATGACTCTTATTGCTATAGAGATACAGAAGCTTATTGCGAAAAGTTCGGACGTTTGTACAATTACAAAGCCGCGAATGAGGCATGTCCTAAAGGATGGCATGTTCCAACAATCAAAGAGTGGAATTATTTGTTCACTTTCTTTGGAGGAAGACACGAAGCCGGTAAACATCTGATTGAAGGTCAAGGAAGCGATATGCATATGTTATATGGAGGTTTTGCTGAGCCAGGTCATATTTTCAAAGACATTACAGTGAGTGGAAACTGGTGGGATAATGAACTAAAAGAAAACAATTCTGCAGGTATCATCACCATGATCAAGGGATCAGGAGAGATTTACCACTCAGTGATCGGAAATAGTCACAAGCTTAGCTGCCGCTGTGTAAAAAAACATAATTGATCTTACTGCGAATCTTTGAACTGAACGAGCAATAGCTGAAAGTAGATGATCAAGACTCTGATAAACTTAGACTGATTATTGCAAAAACGAGAACCTTCTAAAATTTTACAAATAGACAGGTAGTCATTAAGTTAAAGATATGTATTTGATGAATAAATTGCCGTTGTATATGCTTATTCTGTCTGCTTACTTAACTGCCATCCGATTCGAAAAACCAATGGCCTGGAATTAAAGTCATTGTTCTGATGGTTGAAATCATAAAGAATCAGGGACATCATTTGTACTTTGCCAATTTTAAATTCCCTTCCTATACCTAGCAGATAAGCGTACTGCCAAGAAGCACTTTTCATCGGCTGCTCCTGACTCCCAAAAAAAGATTTATCTAATTGAAATTCACTTTCTGCCCATCCAAAGAACCCTTTCTTTATATCATATCTTGTGAATACACTATAGCCGTATCCATCGCCTCTGATAGTAGAGGTGGTGTCTTCTTCCGAAAATTGTTCTCTTAGGACAAATCCTATTCCAGCCATCCATTTTTTATTGATCCAATAACCTACTTGCAGATTGGTGTTTAAGATAAATGGGTCAGTAGATTGTAATGAAACATTCCCTCCGAAGTAAAGTCGTTTTTTGAAAGGCAGTCTACTCAGTTCGTTGCGTCTGGTTCCCTCTTCAGGATAACGACTGTCTGGTAACTTGCTGTATTTCTTCTTAAGCTTTTGAAGGTTTGTTTGTGCATCTTTAAATTGTTTCAGATCTATCTTTTTGAATAACTCTTTTGCTTGATTAGGGCTGATCAGGTTAGGGTTAGGCTTAGACGGTTTTTTAAGTTCAGGAATATTTACTCCATCATCAGGACTAGTAAAGTTGGATAATGGATCTTCAGGGGAAGCATTGAGTTCGTCTGAAATGGATTCCTTTACAGTAGTTTCTAACGTATTTTCTACTTTAAGAAGCACTGCCGTATCCAAGCTCTGGGTCTGCATCTTAAGTGAGTCCATGTAGATAACCGGAGGTTTTACGATCAATTCCTTATATTCACTAGGAATAGCTGTGTTATTCAATATTTCCTTTGAAATTGCTATCGAATCTTCTTTAGAAATCCATCGAATAGTATCAATAGCCTGAATAGAATCAAGAGTCACATTATTTTCCAGAGGGTTAGGACCAATACCTTTTAATGAATCAATTTGCAACTCTGATTTCCTCTGTGTGACGATGCTGTCGTATTTTTCTCGGTATATTCTTTTCGCCTTTTTGTAGTTCTTTAATTTCTTCTTGGATTCTCTGGCTTGTTGCCGCCTCTTCTTGGCTGCTTCTCGCGTCTCTTTAGAAATATTGATTGCTTTTGCATGCTTGCCGGTGGGAGTAGCTTCAACTTTTACCTGGGCATGAGTAGCAATAAATGTGGTGATGAAAACAGAAAATAGCAAACTACGCACTTCAACAAAGATATAGAATTGCATCAAATGGAGAAAGGCGTTAAAAAATTACATTACGAGCAGGATGTAATCCTCATCCATGTTCTTTAATACACAAGCCGTATGCCAGCATGATGCACCAACCTATGGAAAAAGTAGTAGAATCGTTTATGATAATGTGTGAGAAAATGAAAATTAGGATGGCCGTTTTTATAAAATGCAGCGGACTGATCGTAATTTATGGTTTATAACTTAAATTCCATTTTTCTTGATGTGAATTAGCGAGTATATCGTCTAGTTTTTGCCCTGCTTTAGACTTACTATAAGAATCCTTTGAAAAACCCGCCTTTTGACCCAACTCTTCGTTACTCAAAATTTCAAAAGCCTCATTTACGCCCAGTCAACTACGTTTTTGAAATTCTGAAAGCCTTGATTTGAACCAAAAACCCAGTTTTGCGAAGGATTCTATAAGTATTCTATGAATAATAAGGTTGTCCTCACATATAATCGACACATAAAAGCCCCAACAATTTATCTTTACCATAAAAGTTGACCATTTGAATTATATTTCAGTTAGCCTCTACCGCAAAATGATCCACCATGCCTTTTCGGAAGGACTGAGTAAAAATAATTTGGATGATTTACCCATCCCTGTAGACTCCATCGAGTCTATTCAGGCTGTTCCCGCAGATTGCTTTTTTGCGCTACATGAAATGTTAGATGAAAAATTGGGTCCTGGCTTTTCTGCCCGTGTAGGTCAGCAAATGAGGATTGATGACTATGGGGTTCTCGGCCTTTCGTGGAGGACATGCTCGTGGGCAGGTGAGATTTTTGATAGAAGTGAGCGTTACTTTAAGCTTTTATCAGACACCTATGTCTTTAAGGTCGAGAAAGACCATGATGTTTCAAAAGTCTATCTTTTTAGAGATGCCCATCGTAGAGGAGTAGAATTATCAAACGAGGCTACCTTTTCTGCGACTGTTGTTGTACTTCAGGCGATGACTGAAACCAACATTACGCCTATTCGTGTGTCTTTTAAACATGGCGCACCAACAAAACTTGAAAGCTACCGGGAAGCATTTAAGTGCTCCATCCTATTTGGTCAAGCCAACAATTGCATTACCTATAAGACGTCGGATCTTGAAATACGAACAGCCAAAGCAGACGCAAGCATCCATCAATTTTTGATTGAACAAGTAGAAGAGGAAACCAATGGTATTGAGATTAGCTCAAATCGTATCACCTTCAGTGTAGCACAATTGATAAAAGATGCACTTCCCAGTGGGATTCCCAGCATAGGCCAGATAAGTGAGCATATGGGGATGAGTAACAGGACACTCACCAGAAGGCTATCAGAAAATGGAGTTACGTTTCGAGAACTTATCCGAAAAACACAAGAGGAAATATCCAAGTCACTGCTGAATAACTCGTCAAGAAACATTGCTGAAATTGCTTTTGAAACCGGGTTCTCAGAACAAAGTGCATTTAACCGGGCGTTTAAACGATGGACTAATCAATCTCCCCTTGAATACCGAAAACGTTAGTCACTCCATCATTTTGGCTTAAATGGCCAAATAATTGGCTTAAAAAGTCAAGAAAAAAGTACTTACCATTTCCAATTTTACGCTCAGAATCAAACTTTGAAGTAGATGAAAAAGCGACTAAAGAGTACTCTTGTTCTTCGGATATTGACTGTTTATTTAGCCTTTCGGTCTTCATTCAGAACAATAAGTTATCTTATGCCACTTACCACATCTATTATTTATTTGATTAGAATGGTTGGAATAACCAGATTAGGCAGTGTCTTTTTGAGATCATCAGCTCAATGCAATAAAAGTAGCAGAGAGCTGTTCCTTAAAAACCCTGCACTTAGGAAATATCACGATTCCAAAGGCAATCTACTCCAAGAGTTAAGACTGCTTCTACTGTGATATCATTTCCATTAAACAGTGTTGGCACTCTTTATTAGAGCTAAAATCATAGAACCTTAATTATTCAAACTTAAAACAATAGCAATAAATGAAACACAACATCTTAGTAATCGGAGGTACCGGTAAAACTGGTCACCGAGTCGCAGAAAGACTAACTCAGCGAGGACACCATGTTAGGATTGGCTCCAGAAAAAACGATCCCGCTTTTGATTGGGATGATCCCTCCACCTTTTCTCAAGCCTTAAGGAAAATGAATAGGGCTTACATTGTATACTATCCGGACCTGGCAGTTCCTGGCGCCAAAAAAGCTATCGAAAAACTGACCGAAGCAGCCTTAAGAGAAGGACTTGAAAAAGTAGTTCTTCTCTCCGGGGAAGGAGAAAAAAAAGCAGAGGCTTGTGAGCAAATTGTAGCAAATTCAGGCTTAAACTACTCAATTGTTAGCGCATCCTGGTTCAATCAAAATTTTAGTGAAGGAGCCTTTCTTGATTTTATATTGGCAGGTCATGTAGCACTCCCTATGCCTAAGGCTAAGATTCCATTTGTAGACGCGGATGACATAGCAGAGGTTGTGGCAAAAATTTTGGTAGATGATGGTTATAATGGCCAAAAGATCACCGTGACCGGACCAAGAAAAATGACTTTCAAGGACGTGATTGAAACAATGGCCAAAGGAATTGGACGAGAAATCCAATATCAACCCATATCAATCGAAGAATTCAAATTTGGAATGAAAGCTGCTGGCTTACCCGATTCTCATGTTTGGCTATTTGGATACCTCTTTCAAGAAGTATTGAGCAATCTGGATAACCAAAAAGTATCAACAGATGTAGAGAAAGTTTTAGGACGAAAAGCAACAGACTTTAGTGAGTTCGTTGAAAAAACTGTAGCGACCGGTATTTGGCATCAGGAAGTGACTCTATGAATTTAGTCAATTAAAACTACCAAATTACCTTGTAGCTGAATATCGGAAAGAAGGACTGCTTCATAAGCTGTCCCTCTTTAATTTAAAGAACATGATTAAAAACGTAAAAGGTTAACAGGAAGAACTACTGAACTTAAGTTGTTCTTTCTATCACAGGTTTGGCTAAATTTAAAAAATGAACAAGCTTACATGCTATCTCCTGCTGGCGGGAATAATTACTAAAATAACGAGTTGTCAAACCTTACCAAAAAACCATCAGACGGCGGAAGAATCTTCAGAAAAAGTGTCCAATCTTCAAGCAAAGCTTTTTTATAAGATCAATGCCCGTCTTGGTGAAGGGCCTATCTGGAACTACCTAACTAACCGACTTTACTGGGTGGACATTGAAGGAAAGTCACTTCATATTCTAGATCCGGCCACCAAACAAGACCGAAGTATAACTATGCCTACGCAGGTAGGGACGGTCGTTCCTATCGATTCGGTTAAAGTTGTTGTGGCTTTGGTAGACGGTGCTTTTATACTGGATATCGAAACAGAGCAACTGAACCATCTGGCAGGATTAGACTCTGCCAACCTAGGTACTCGTCTCAACGATGGGAAGTGCGATCCTGCTGGACGTCTTTGGGTAGGCTCTATGGATTGGGATACCTCAGATCCTATCGGGGGGCTTTTCATGTTGGAGGGAGATGGCGGCAGTGAACAAAAGTTGGATAGTGTGACTGTTTCCAATGGGATCGTCTGGACTGCAGACCAGCAAACCATGTATTACATTGATTCCAACATGGGTACTATTCAAGGCTTTGATTATGACGTCACCTCCGGAACAATCAACAATGAACGGACGGTGGTAGAAATCGACTCCTCTGCTGGAATACTAGATGGGATGGCCATCGACGAGGAAGGCATGCTTTGGGTTGGCTTATGGGATGGAGATGCAGTATTGCGCTTCGACCCAAATACCGGAGACCAGCTTCAACGTGTGGATGTTCCGGCCCATAATGTGACTGCTTGCGCATTTGGGGGTCGAAACTTAGATTCCTTGTTTATCACCACCGCAAGAGAAGATATGACCGAAAAAGAGTTGGAAAAATACCCGGATGCAGGTTCGGTCTTTGTGGTAGTACCTGGCGTGAAAGGTGTGAAAAGTGATTTCTTTCATTTGGCTGAATAATGGGTCTTTTTTAATGCGTGTTAATCGCGCCCGCAAGACGATTACTGGGATCGCATTAACCAAAATGCCTAACCTCCTCTTTGCAACGCAGACGACGTTTACTTACCAATATCAACAAGATTCTATCAGGTAGTAATTTACTCAACCGTTAATAATCGAATTTTTAATTTGAATGTTTGAACTATGAAGCGATAATAAATGTATATACATACAAATAAAATAAACCTCTAATAAAACATGAGTACTGAAAACAACCGACTTTTTGAAAGTTACGATCTTAATGGCATACATCTAAAAAATAGAGCCGTAATGGCTCCAATGACTCGAAGCAGAGCGACATCAGATCATGTTCCTACTGAAATTATGGCAGCATATTATGGCCAAAGATCAGGGGCAGGATTGATCATTACTGAGGGAACCTCTCCTTCTCCAAATGGTTCGGGTTATCCAAGAATACCGGGAATTTATACTGAGGAACAGACGGAGGCATGGAAAAAAATCACTGAGGCTGTACATGAGGATGACGCAAAGATATTTCTCCAAATCATGCATACCGGACGTGTATCCCATCCTTTGAATATGGAAGAAGAGGCACAGGTACTCTCCTCTTCAGCAGTCGCAGCAGAAAGCACCAAAATGTATACAGATCAGGAAGGGCCACAACCTTTACCGATACCAAAGGCAATGGCTCAGAAAGATATTGATCATGCCATTGAAGAGTATGTTACCGCATCAAGGAATGCCGTCGAAGCGGGATTTGACGGTGTAGAATTACACGGTGCTAACGGATACCTTATTGAACAATTTATAAACCCTTCATGCAATCAACGAGAGGACAAGTACGGCGGAAGCGCTGAAAACCGTTCTAGATTTGTAATTGAAGTGGCTGAAAAAGTAGCTGCAGCAATCGGTAAAGAGAAAGTAGGTATCAGACTATCTCCCCACGGCGCATTTAACGATATTCATCCTTTTGACAACGAAGAAGAGACTTTTGCTCACCTCGCTGAAAAACTAAAAGAGATTGGATTAACATATATCCACTTGGTAGATCACTCCGGTATGGGAACTCCTACAGTGCCCGTAGAATTAAAGACGGCCATTCGAGATACTTTTGGAGGAACGATCATCCTTTCAGGTGGATATGACCATGAAAAGGCTGAAAAAGATTTAGCCGATGGTTTAGGTCACTTAGTTGCTTTTGGAAGACCTTTTCTTGCTAATCCTGATCTATTAGAAAGGTTTAAAAAAGGAGCAGACTTGAATGCTCCTCATTTTGATACATTCTATACTCCCGGAGAAAAAGGATATATTGATTATCCATTAATATAATCTAACATCTTATCACAAAGCCAGTAGTTTACTGGCTTTTGTTTTAAGTTACTAGGATAACAATATCTATCCTCTGTTTCTTCGTGTCTCTTCTAAGGTATTGATTGCTGTTTGCAACTCACGTTTGAGCTTTATCTCATGTTGTCTTGCTTTATTCTTATGCTGCTCGTATGATGTCTTTACTTCCTCTAGTTCTTTCTTTGATCTAATCGTTACTTTATTGCTTTTCAAAAACATGAAATAAATAATCATCCCTAAAATCGTCAAAATAAAAATAATGCCCCACACTATAACGTGATATCCAAGCTTAGTAAAAGATATACCTAAAAAAGAAATAGAATCATTGTAAGCCAAGCTTTCTTCTAATTCCCTGTTAAGTTGAATTTTAATGGAATTCAAAGAATCTATAGCTTCTTTTTGATCAGAAAGCTGAGACGAGAGACTTTGCATTTTTTGATTATTTCTCGTTAAAGAATCCATCACTTCAGACCAAAAAGCATCCATATTAGCTTCGGGTATTACTTTGTATTGATTGTAGCTTTCGGAAGTTTGTATCAGAATTTGATATTTTTCGCTTAGGCTTCTTTCCTGACCAAAAACTGAAAAGTTAAGGCATAAACCAATAAGAGATAGCCAACTAATTTTACGTTTGTTCATCATAGATTATAGCTGATTTACACACACATTTTAGGCTACAGATAAAGAAAGACCATGTCTATTTACCTTCAGTGCCCATAAATAAAACGCGAATATCACACAGTTTTTATGTATGCCAAAGGGTTTCTGAAAATCCATTCTCTTTTTGTCCTCTAAATTTGTAAAATTCAGGGGTTGACTACCAATATTGAATAGCTCCTCTTTTAAGTCTCCTAATGCGAAACAAATGTAAACTCACGTACAGTTCTTCCACGGACTCCTGGGTTCGAAAGAACCTCATACTTGGGATAGAGTTTTTTACAGGAAGAAGGAGATTAAAACGCATGTATCAAGAAATTCTTAATACAAACCCTACGACTAAAGAAATTTGGAAACTGATGGTTGAGAAACTTGAACTTTCTTATTTTCTCAGAGAAGGAAAGCTAGAGAATATAAGCTCAGGTCATCCTTTAATTATCATTGCGAATCATCCTTTTGGTGTAGTAGACGGTATAATGCTTGGATATCTGATTAGTCAACGGAGAACGAAATTCAAGTTTCTGGTAAATGAAGTGCTTTGCAGTGAAGAGTTGCTAAGGCCTTATTTTCTTCCAATTGACTTCAAAGAAACAAAAAATGCTGTTGCTACTAATCTTCAAACTAGAGAGAAAGCCATAGGTTGTTTGGAACAAGGTGAAACAATCATCATATTTCCATCCGGGGGTGTTGCAACATCACCATGTTTTTTCAAACCCGCAGAAGATTTGCCGTGGAAACGGTTTGTTGGAAAATTAATCAGAAAATCAAGAGCTACTGTAATACCGATCCATTTTCAAGGAAGCAACAGTTGGGTATTTCAGCTAGCCAGTCAGATAAATACAGACCTGAGACTTGGACTCTTGCTTTATGAAGTAAATAATAAAATCGGAAAGGAGATAGAAATAAGTATCAGAAAAGAAATCCCTTTTTCTGAAATACAAACACTTGACAAAAAAGCAGACTTGATGGTCTTTCTCAGAAAAAGGGTTTTTGAAGGGACGACTAATGAATAACGACGCGCTCCATCACATCATCTTCTCGAATTTTGTCAATCACGTCAAAGCCTTCTACAACCTTCCCAAAAACGGTATGATTTCCATCCAAATGAGCGGTGTTATTTCTGCTGTGACAGATAAAAAACTGCGACCCGCCAGTATTTCTTCCAGCATGAGCCATTGACAAAACTCCTCGGTCGTGATACTGATTGTTTCCATCAAGTTCACAATCGATGTGATATCCTGGACCTCCAGTACCGTCACCTTTGGGACAACCGCCTTGAATCACAAAATCAGGAATTACTCGATGAAAGGTTAATCCATCATAAAACCCTTTTTCGGCCAAATCGATAAAATTTTCAATTGTATTGGGCGCATCCTTTTCAAAAAACTCAATTTTCATAACGCCTTTCTTGGTTTGTATTTCTGCTGTTTTCATAGACAATTTTTTGATTATACACTTAGTTTGATTGCAATTGCGTACAATTAATTCGCAATTAACTACTTTGGCAGACTATTCAGCTAACGGTTGACGTAGATTCGCCCTTGAATCTTTATGCTCATTTCATATTATCGTTTATAAACGGGTTAAAATGATATTGAAGCAATGTTGTGTTATAGAACATTGATTGTAATAAATGGTGAAATTCATTAAATGAGATTAACTCAGATCATAAATTACTGATTATTTTCATTGAACTGTACATCATAATTCAAAGCAGCAAGCATCAATTTATTTAGTTATTAACAGTGCAACTATTAGGTTGTTTTAAATTCACTTATATGAATAGATTCTACGATGAAAATGCAAGGAAAGGGCCTAATGTACTTTCAGAAGAAGAATCAAAGCATTGTAGTTTAATTCTAAGACATCGACAAGGAGATAAGATCGTAGTTTTAGATGGCCAGGGAGGAATACACAAATCACTATTGACACAAATCAATAAACGTAGTTGTACGTACGAAATCCTCGAATCAAACTATGCGAAAAAAAAAGATTTTGAAGTTCATCTGGTAATCGCTCCTACTAAAAACGTAGATCGAATTGAATGGCTTGTAGAAAAATTGGAAGAGGCAGGAATAGACAAAATCACATTTATTGAAACTCAGAATTCTGAGAGAAGAAGATTGAGATTGGAGCGATTGGAAAAAAAAGCGATCGGTGCAATGAAGCAGTCAGGAAGCGCATTTCTTATGGAAATAAATGGCTTAGTCAATTTTAATTCCATTCTTTCCAAGATAGAAGGCGGTATAAAACTCATCGCTAACGTGAGCACATCACCCACGCATATTAGTAAATACCTTAAACCTAATCAGAACACAACCATTTTAATCGGCCCAGAAGGAGACTTTTCACCTAACGAGTTGAAGTTGGCTAAAGACCAGGGATTTATACCCATATCTCTAGGCAATAACACCCTAAGAACAGAAACAGCAGGCCTTATGGCTTGCTGTTTTATTCATTTTATTAATAGATTTTGATACATATGATTCAAAGAATTACTCAGTTTTTCTTTAACTCAACTTGCAGGCAAGGGTATTGATTTTAAGGAATTTCAAGGAGTAAAATGTTCTTATAAGAGTTTTAAGAAGTGATTACAGATAGAATTTTCACTTGTAGTAATGTGCCCCCTTATGTAAGGCCCATCAAACGGAACGAAGAAAAATAGGCTTACTGAATTCGAGATAAAACTACATAAAAGGTAAGCGCGATTCGGCACATTCAAGTCATTCGGCGCAGATTACAGGTATGCCGTAAAAAACAACAGTCTTTTTTGATCCCCAAACAGGTTATTACCAGCTTCTCCAAGAAAAGGAAAGGGCAACATCGCAAGGAAAAAAGAAGCGCGATCGCGAATAATTAGGGCTTGCTGAGAAAGTCACAGGTGTATCAGATACTAGGCAGCAAGGTGAAGATGTATGCTTATACTTCGATCCGCAGCGAACGACGTAGCTGATGTACCTGTAACTAGTTGAAAAATCTCGAAATCGAGATTTTTCAG
>JBCDKO010000075.1:0-19494 GCA_038746525.1 Bacteroidota bacterium | reverse complement strand
GCCTGCTGAGAAACGTTTTTTCAATTCAAAAAACACGTTTATGTGGTCAAAAGATACTGTTTAGTAAATTTCTTTTTCAATAGGTGCAAGGTCTTCGAGCAGATGCTTCCATTTTCGGTGCACTGAAAAAGCTCGATTTCGTGATTTTTCAACTAGTCACAGGTACATCAGCTACGTCGTTCGCTGCGGATCGAAGTATAAGCATACATCTTCACCTTGCTGCCTAGTATCTGATACACCTGTGACTTTCTCAGCAAGCCCTACCTACTCCTCTCCCATGTCTATGATATACTTTTTTAAGAAAAGAAATCACCCAACAGCGTTATTTTGGGAGAAAAATAGTGAATGTACTTCCTTTTCTTTCCTGACTGTGGAATGTAATTCTCCCTTTCAGTAATTCCACGTACTTTTTTACAATATTAAGGCCAAGACCGGTTCCTTGAATATTGATCACATTTTCTGCTCTATGGAAACGTTCAAAAAGTTGTTCTTGATCTTTCTCCGGGATGCCAATTCCATTATCAATGATTGATATGATTATATCAGTTTCTACAGAGATCTTTATGAAAATCTTACCCTCTTCTAAAGAATATTTGATGGCATTGGAAATGAGATTTAGCAGGATGTTTTTTAAGATATGAGGATCAGAGCACAAAGAGATTTCTACACGGTCTACAATCATTTCCTGACCTCTCTTAAGCATGACATACAGTTCATCTTTCACCTCATTTAAAATCTCCATTAGGTTAAACTCTACAATTTTGATTTTTTCTGCGCCACTTTCCAGTTTTTCCAATGAGAGAAAATCATTGAGAATAGTAGTGAGGTTTTGGACGCTGTTTTTAATTCTGTCAACATGTTTTTCTCTAGCTATCTGATTATCATTATATCTTGCAATAAGGTTAGCAGAGGAGAGGATAGTGGTTAAGGGGGTACGAAACTCATGGCTTGCCATGGACACAAATCGAGATTTCATCTCGCTTAATTCTCTTTCTTTATTGAGCGAATTGAGAATTTCCTGTTCTGCTTTTTTGAGGTCTTCCAAACTTTCTTTCAATGCGCTTTCGGCCAGTTTTCTTTCTTGTATTTGGCTTTGCAATCCCAGATTCATGTGCTCCAATTCACTTGTCCGCGCCTTTACTTTACGTTCTAATTTCTCTGTATATTCCTCTAATTTTTGTCGTTGAATTTCCAGTTCTTCTTCGTTCTTCTTTCTAATGGTAATGTCCGTGATAAAAGCAACAACCATTGTTTCATTTTCATGCTGGATATAGCTAAGACTGATTTCCAGCGGAAATGTGGAACCATCTTTTCTCACACCCGATAAATCTCTACCAATACCCATTTGTCTAGGAGAAGGATTTTTGATGTAACCGTTTCTCGATTGAATGTGTTGTTTTCTTATGGTCTTTGGCACCAGGACTTCTACTGATTTTCCTTGGAGTTCTTTTTCTTTATAACCAAACATTTGCTCAGCTCTTGGATTGAGGGTAGAAATTTTACCTTGTTCATCAAAGAACATGATTCCTTCACCAGAGCTATGAAATAACTTGTTAAGCAGTTCCAGACCTTTATTGGACATCAAGTATTCATTGGTTATTTTCATCGCTAATCTCTCACCTTTTTCTTTTCATTAAAATGATAAACCTAATACACATCCATGATTGTAAGGCTCTACAACTGTGATTAACTTCAAAGTCAAGCCTGACATAAGTCAGTTTTTTAAAAAAGTAACTTTCCTATTTTTGACCTTGTTTTCAAATAAGGAAAAGATAGAAGTTTCGTGATTTCACATATATTAATACCTACTGATTTCTCCCCTGCGGCTTGGCAAGCTACTAAAATAGGCATGGAAATGGCCCAGCTTAACGATGCTGAGTTGAATTTACTTCATATTGTACCCACTGTTTCAAAATTTTCGAATGACAGGATTCATAAGCATCTGCCGGAAAACATGGAAGAGCTAAAGTCCAGAATGAATGATTTTTCGAAAGGGCTGATGAATGAGGAAGCGGTTAATATTCAAAATTTTGTCTTACCTGGAAACGTAACTGAAACAGTATTGGATTTCATTCAAAACCATGAATATGATCTGGTAATCTTGGGTGTTAACAGCGATGGATTCAGTAATGAATTAGGCAGCCATTCTTCATTTATCATAGAAAAATGCGGAGTGCCAGTCTTAATCGTTCCCAACACCATTAGATCCAATGGAGCGCTCGCTAGCTGAGGGGTTGGTTTGTCACCATTGCGGGGATCCATGCGACGACTCAATACTATCCAATTCTGAATACTTCTGCTGTTATGGATGCAAAGCAGTTCATGAACTCCTCAGTGACTCAAACCTACAAAAACATTATCTAGAAACAACCCTCCAAAATAAGTCCGTCTCTCAACTGAAGGCTGAACGGAAATATGCATTTCTGGATCATGAGGATATAGAAAAGCAGCTGCTGTCTTTTTCGGATGAAGAGGTTGCGGTGATTCGATTTTCTCTGCCGGGTATTCATTGTAGCTCATGTATTTATTTATTAGAACACCTGCCAAGTATCACACCTGAAGTATTAAGATCTGAGGTGCATTTCACAAAAAAAGAAGTGACTATCACTTTTAGGCGAAAGATGGCACTTAAGCACCTGGCAGTACTTTTATCTCAGCTGGGCTATCCTCCCTCTGTTTCTTTGAGTAATCTGGATAAGACCAAGAAGCACGTTGAAAAATCAGATATCGCAATCAAAATAGCTGTTGCTGGCTTCTGTTTTGGGAATAGCATGCTCATGAGTATGCCGGAATACCTTGATGCTAAACTATTACTAACGCAAGATTTCAAGAGTCTTTTCAGTTGGATCAATTTGATTCTCTCATTTCCCGTGTTGTTTTATTCAGCAAGTGACTACTTTAAAAAAGCATTGAAGGGGCTGATCTTTGGCAATTTGAACATTGATGTGCCCATTGTCCTGGGCATATTGACCCTTTTTGGAAGAAGTCTTTTTGAGATCGTCACAGGAGCAGGAATAGGCTATATAGATTCGCTTACTGGACTTGTCTTCTTCCTACTGATTGGTAAGTGGTATCAGGGCAAAACCTACCAGGCTTTATCATTTGAAAGAGACTACACTTCTTACTTTCCTATTTCGATTACTTGTTTGATCGATGGTGAGGAGTACCACAGAACCTTAAAAGAGTTAAGAAAAGGAGATGTGGTTGTCATTCATAATGATGAACTGATACCTGCCGATGGGGTTATTTTGTCTGGTAGAGGAAACATTGATTACAGTTTTGTGACAGGTGAATCAAAACCTGTTAATAAAGATAAGGGAAATTTTGTTTATGCAGGGGGGAGACAAAAAGGAGCAGAGTTGGTGATCGAGCTCAAAAAATCTGTCAACAACAGTGAGCTGACCCAACTTTGGAACCAAGAGGTTTTTACAAAAAAAAGTGAAAACCTCCAGACCTGGGTAGATAAGATCAGCAGCATTTTTACGCTCGCTATCTTATTGATAGCAGCACTTACCGGACTGTATTGGTGGGCTGTGAATGAATCTTATGTCTGGAGTTCAGTATCAGCCGTATTGATTGTGGCATGCCCATGTGCATTAGCTTTGGTCTTACCATTTAGTTATGGTCATGCTATGCGGATTCTGGGAAAAAAAGGGATGTTTCTAAAAAATGCCGAAGTAATTGAATCACTGGCAAAGGTTGAGCGTATCGTTTTTGATAAAACCGGAACGCTGACAGAGAATGAAGCGATAACAGAATATACCGGACGTCGTCTTTCCATCCTTCAAGAGCAATGTTTGAGATCTGCTTTAGGAAACTCTGCTCATCCTCTAAGTAGGCTTATTTACAATCAACTATCGGTAATGCCCAAACTCCCAATTAATTACTTTAATGAAGAGACGGGTAAAGGATTTACAGCAGAAGTGAGCGGTTGGGATATTAAAGTAGGATCAGCTGAATATATAGGTGCAGATTCTTTGCATCTACCTAGTAATGCATCTGAGGTGCACATAAAAGTTGGTGAATCAACGGGAGTATTTAAAATACGAACCAACTATCGAAAAGGTATACTAGAGATGCTCTATACTCTTGGAAAAAGATTTGGGCTAACGTTACTATCAGGAGATAATGACGCTGAGAAACACACACTAAAACCTTATTTTGACGAACTTAAATTCAATCATAAGCCAATGAATAAGTTCGATTATATAGCAAAACAAAAAGAACGGGTGCTTATGATCGGAGATGGGCTGAATGATGCCGGAGCATTAAAGAAGGCAGATGTGGGAATTGCTGTAGCGGAAGATATTCATCAATTTTCCCCTGCATGTGACGCGATACTCCGTTCGAATGAGATCTGCAAGCTTCCAAAAATGCTATCGTATGTAAAACATGTGAAATGGGTGGTATTCATGGCTTTTGGTCTTTCTTTTCTGTACAATATTGTCGGACTATCTTTTGCCATCTCCGGGCAGTTAACCCCACTTATCTCAGCGATTCTTATGCCGATCAGTTCCGTGACAGTGGTTGGATTTGTCACCTTGACAGTAAGTAAGCTGGGGAAGGCGCTGTAGTTTACAATATCCATCATTTCTTTGGCTCAAAATCATTTCCTGAGCTCACATCTATACTATAAGCTATTATTTTCTAAAAGTACATGATTAAAATCAGCAAATTTTATAACACCACTCATCAATAGCCTTTTGGTGCTCAGTTAATCTTGTTGTCAAGATTATGAGTGTCATTTTCATACTTATCGGATGTAGCCTGCTATTAGCAACCAGTTTCCTGGTCGCTTTTTTATGGGCTTCCAAGTCCGGTCAGTTTGAAGATGACTACACCCCTTCAGTCAGAATTCTTTTTGACGAGGGCACGATCACATCAAAAAATAATTCTAATAAAAGCGATACATCGAAAGAAACTGCGAAATCAAATAAAAATAAGAATTCAAGCATAAAAACTTAATTCCAATGTTAGAAAATAACAACAAGACGGGTCTCGATACCTTTCATTATGACAATGCAACTGTCCGTAATTTCCTGATTGCCACCACCATATTTGGAGTGATAGGAATGACGGTAGGACTATTAGTGGCGATTCAGTTTGTCTTTCCGGATGCGAATTTCGGCTTGCAATACACCACTTTTGGTCGTGTAAGGCCGCTGCATACGAATGCCGTGATTTTTGCTTTTGTCGGCAATGGAATTTTTGCAGGAGTTTATTACTCTTTGCAGAGACTGTGTAAAACCAGAATGTTCAGTGATTTACTTAGTAAGATCCATTTTTGGGGATGGCAGATCATCATTTTATCGGCAGCGATCACACTTCCTTTAGGATTTACTTCCGGAAAGGAATACGCCGAATTGGAGTGGCCCATTGATATAGCCATTGCACTTATTTGGGTAGTCTTTGGCATAAATATGTTTGGAACCATTTTAAAACGGAGGGAGCGACACTTATACGTTGCTATTTGGTTTTATATCGCCACTTTCGTGACAGTGGCAATGCTTCATATTGTCAACTCATTTGAGTTGCCCATTGGTTTCATGAAAAGCTACTCTTGGTATGCTGGAGTTCAAGATGCATTAGTGCAGTGGTGGTATGGACATAATGCAGTGGCCTTCTTTTTAACCACTCCTTACCTTGGTCTGATGTACTACTTTATTCCAAAAGCTTCCGGAAGACCTATTTATTCGTATCGACTTTCTATCATACACTTTTGGGCCTTAATATTTATCTACATCTGGGCGGGTCCTCACCATTTACTATACAGTGCCTTACCTGATTGGGCTCAAGCACTCGGTGTGGTCTTTTCTGTGATGCTGATTCTACCCAGTTGGGGAGGAATGCTAAATGGACTTTTAACGCTTCGTGGCGCTTGGGATAAAGTAAGAGAAGATGCGATTCTAAAATTCATGGTAGTGGCAATTACCTGCTATGGTATGGCCACTTTCGAAGGACCCATGCTTTCTCTTAAAAATGTCAATGCCATTGGTCACTTTACGGACTGGATCATCGGTCATGTACACATTGGAGGACTAGGATGGAATGGTTTCCTGACGTTTGCTATGCTATATTATCTTATTCCAAAACTTTACGATACCAAGCTTCATTCCCAGAAACTTGCCAACGTTCACTTTTGGGTAGGTACATTAGGAATCATTTTTTACGCGATCCCCATGTATTGGGCCGGCTTCACGCAAAGTTTAATGTGGAAGCAGTTCAATCCGGATGGAACACTGGTTTACAGTAACTTCCTGGAGACAGTAACTCAGATCATACCCATGTATGCGCTACGAGCGTTCGGAGGGTTGTTATACCTATTAGGGGTTTTTGTCATGGTCTTCAACTTGGTGAAAACCGCTAAATCCGGATCTTTCAAACCTAATACTGAAGCTCTAGCCGCACCTCTCACAAAAGGATACAAAGCGCCTAAAACAGAGCACTGGCACAGAAGAATTTTCGAATGGAGACCGGTAAGTATGCTGGTTTGGAGTTTGGTTTTGGTAGCAATCGGTGGAATCATTGAGATTGTTCCGACTTTCCTTATCCAATCCAATGTTCCGACTATTTCAACAGTCAAACCATATACACCTTTGGAGTTAAATGGACGCGATATTTATATACGTGAGGGCTGCTACACTTGTCACTCTCAAATGATCCGGCCTTTCCGCTCGGAGGTTATGCGTTACGA
Organism: Bacteroidota bacterium; assembly: GCA_038746525.1. Classification (GTDB taxonomy): domain Bacteria; phylum Bacteroidota; class Bacteroidia; order Cytophagales; family Cyclobacteriaceae; genus Ekhidna. The sequence continues at coordinate 12,800 of JBCDKO010000075.1, read as the reverse complement.
TCCAGCAAATTTGGAGTATTCAAAAGCAGGTGAATTCGTCTATGATCATCCGTTTCAGTGGGGATCAAAAAGGACAGGTCCGGATTTACACAGAGTTGGGAAAAAATATCCTGATAGCTGGCACTATTATCATATGCTTCAGCCAACAAGTATGTCCCCTGGATCCATCATGCCTCCTTATCCATGGCTCTTTGAACAGGATTGGGATAAAGAAATCATTCCCAAGAAAATACGCGCGATGCAAACGCTCGGTGTACCGTATACTGAAGGATTTGACTTAAAAGCCATTGCAGCGGCTGAAAAGCAAGCAAAAACTATCTCTGAAGGCTTGAAAACGGATGAGATCGCGGTGAGTAGTGATAAAGAAATCATCGCTTTGATTGCATACTTACAACGATTAGGAACAGACATTAAAAACATCGACGAAATAGCCAAACAAACCAAAAAATAGCATGCTTAAGTTTATAAAACATCATATGGAGACCATTGCAGGTATTGAGATATACCCGATCATCTCCTTTCTTATCTTCTTCCTCTTCTTTCTGATACTAACTATTTATGTGATTAAAGTGGATAAGAAAACATTCAAAGACATGTCAAATATTCCACTTAATGATAATGAAACGGATCATGAATAAGCTTAAATATCTGCTGATACTATTATCTGGTATCGCCCCTGGGATTACGTTCGGACAGGATGCTACAGAATCATCCTTTCTGGGAACGTATCAGGTGGAAATTATACTGGCTCTGGCAGTGGTCGTCTGCCTGGTGGCTTTAATAGCCATGTATGTACTGCTTGTGGCTATGAAAACGATATTAAAATCTAGCCAGGTCGAAGAAGGAGTGGCAGTAGAGGATGAGCGCCAGCCTGAAGCTGTAGGAGGGGGAGCTAAAGTCGACTTTTGGAAGAAATTTTGGAATCGGGTAAATGATTCGGTCCCTGTAGCGAAAGAAGCAGAGATTGCTACTAATCACGAATATGATGGGATCAGAGAATTAGATAACCGGCTTCCTCCCTGGTGGCTTTATGGTTTTTACGCCACGATCGTTTTTTCCGCCATTTATTTGTTCAGGTTTTACTTTTTAAATGTGCCTACGCAGCAAGAAGAGTTTCAAGCAGAGATGACACGCGCTAAAGAGGAAGTACAGGTGTACTTGGCTTCCCTGGATAATTTGATAGATGAAAGCAATGTATCGCTGATGAAGGATGAAATGGATCTGAATGCTGGAAAAGCAATCTTCGAGCAAAATTGTGCAGTTTGCCATATGGCAGATGGTGGGGGAGGTGTTGGCCCTAACCTTACTGACCAATACTGGCTCCATGGAGGGGACATGCCAGCTATTTTTTCAACAATTAAATATGGCGTACTATCAAAGGGGATGATTTCATGGGAAAGCCAGCTGTCTCCTAAGAAAATGCAACAGGTGTCAAGTTATATTTACATGATGGAGGGAATAACCCCTGCTAATCCCAAGGAACCACAAGGAGATTTATTTATCAGAGATGATAAAGCAGAGGTAAGTTCAGATGCTACTGAAGAGCCGGAAGAGGTAGATAAAGTGATACCACAAAATGAAGAGGCTCAACTGGTCGATGATAAGTAACTAGCAATGATGGCAGAGGTGAAGGACTTTTATTGGGAGCAGGAGGTTGTGGAAAAGACTTTTAGGGATCATTTATCCACCGTAGATGAAAAAGGGAAGAGAATTTGGGTATACCCTAAAAAACCAGTCGGTAAATTCACGAATTATCGAACACTAGTAGGTAATCTGCTTTTGATTTTTCTTTTTGCCGCGCCGTTTATAAAAATTGACGGACAGCCATTTCTGCTTTTTGACGTTGTGGACAGGAAGTTTATCATTTTCGGTCAGGTCTTCTGGCCGCAAGATTTCTTCCTCTTTGTTATTGGCTTTATTACATCTATCGTTTTTATTATTCTGTTTACCATTGTATTTGGCCGTATTTTCTGCGGATGGATTTGTCCTCAGACTATTTTTATGGAAGGTGTATTCCGTAAGATAGAATACTGGATAGAGGGGGACTATATGGCTCAGAAAAAGCTTGACAGGCAACCTTGGAACCCTCAGAAAATCCGTAAAAAAGGGTTGAAACATAGCATTTTTCTCGCCATAAGTGTGCTGATCATGCATACATTTATGGCCTACTTACTTGGAGTTGAAGACCTATGGGCCATGATCCAGGCCGGGCCCGCAGAGGAAAAAGGGGGCTTTCTTGCCATGCTTGTTTTTACCGGATTGTTTTACGGTGTATTCAGCAAAATGCGAGAGCAAGTATGTACCACTATTTGTCCTTACGGAAGACTCCAAGGAGTACTTCTGGATAGGCAAAGTGTTGTGGTAGCATATGATCACATAAGAGGCGAGAATCGAGGAAAGTTCAGAAAGAATCAAGATAGGGAAGCACATGGCCTTGGCGATTGCATTGATTGTAAACAGTGTGTCTACGTATGCCCTACTGGTATTGATATTCGAAATGGGACACAGCTAGAATGTGTGAACTGCACTGCATGTATTGACGCATGTGATTCTATTATGGACCGCATAGGTAAGCCAGGAGGACTTGTGCGGTATGCTTCTGAGCAAAACATTGTAGATAAAAAACCATTTCAATTCACTTCTCGGATGAAGGCGTACACAATCGTGCTTACACTTTTGGTGAGTGTACTGATTACGCTGTTACTTGTCCGAACAGATTTTGAAACAATTATTGTACGTACTCCAGGGATGCTTTTCCAGAAAAGAGAAAATGGAGATATATCCAATCTTTATCAACTAAGTATGGTCAATAAGACGAACGACCCCATTGATGTCCGATTGGAATTATTAGCGCCTGAAGGTGAGCTGGAAATAGTTGGAAACGCAATTAAACTTGAAAGTCATGGTAAAGGAGAAGGAGCATTTTTTGTGATCATTCCACCTGATAAACTTATTAAAATGAGTGAGAAGATTGAGATAGGTATATTTTCAGGAGATAAACGAATTAAAACGATTAAAACAAACTTTTTAGGACCTGCGAAATGAGATGGGTATTTAAATGTGAAACATTAAACTTAGAAATAAGCGATGGAAGAAAGGAGTCTTTTATGCTCATGTTGTATGCTGTCTCTTGAATTTTTAAAAATTTCAAATGTATGAATTGGGGAAATAGTATTGTTGTAGTCTTTGTGCTTTTTGCCACTTTTATTGGCTATATGGTGATAAAGGCATTTCAGGAAAATTTTGATCTGGTAGCTGAAGATTATTACGCTCAGGAAATCAATTATCAAAGTAAACTCGTAAAACTAGCAAATACCGAATCCTCTGATAAAGTAGTAGTAATAAAACAGGAAACTGAAAAACTGGTTCTAACTTTTCCAAACCATCAGGCCGAAGGAACCATTCAATTTTATCATCCTTCAAGAGAAATTTTTGATAAAACGTTTCAGATTACTCTTAAAAATGGTTCACAGATAATAGACAAGGAAGACCTGGTTCCAGGAAACTATCGAATCAATATCAATTGGAAAGAAGGGGATACTGAGTTTCTTCAAGAATCTAACGTCTTTATTCGGTGATTGGCGCTTTCCTGATCGGTCTTTTGGGTAGCCTTCACTGTGTAGGTATGTGCGGTCCTGTTATGCTTGCATTTAATAGAGCTAGTCAAGGAGGTAATGCGTTTGCACTTTACCACTCAGGAAGAATCCTTAGTTATCTTCTTATTGGGCTTTTCTTAGGGGGAATCAGTTCTTTTGTTTCTATGTTAAAAATCCAGCAAGCAGCTACCCTTCTACTTGGTGTAGTTATTCTGTTGCTTTATGGTATTCCTAATTTTAGGCATCGCATAGAAAAATTCTATTACCAATCACGTTTCTACCACCGAATAAAATCGATAATTTCAAAAAATCTATCCTTGAAAAGGAGAAGGTTTTTCAGTGGGATGGCAAATGGATTTTTTCCCTGCGGATTGACCTACGTAGCGTCCGCAGGGGCCATAGCCCTATCTGGTTTTTGGCAAAGTACATTATTCATGCTGATGTTCGGACTCGGTACAATTCCAGCACTATTTATTGTGCAATATTCTGGTCATCTCATTTTGAGGAACTTCAAAAGTTTCATCCCCAGGTCATTACACACGGTCGCATTGCTATCAGGTTTTTTACTTATTTACAGGGGTGCTATGATGAATTTCCCCGATTTTGATGCGAAAGTAAGAGAAGGGGCCACAAGTCTTATTACGATCTGCGGGTTCTGACAAAAGTCAACTTTAGACCAATTTTTAATCAGTGAAAGATTGGGATGACGGTTCCAATTTTAGCCAAATTTTGAAGAGATTAATGGATTTAAACAAGTTTAACATCGCAGTTCCGCGCTACACCAGTTATCCAATTGTTCCTTTTTGGAAAGATGACCATTTTACTATCAAAGGATATGAAAAATCGCTTGGCAATGCCTATTGGGAAAGCGCTAAAGAAATCAGCCTCTACATTCATCTACCTTTTTGTGAGAGCCTTTGTACCTATTGCGCTTGCAATGTACGAATCACCAAAAATCATGATGTAGAGCTTCCATATATTGATTATCTCCTGAAGGAGTGGAATTTATACTTGGATAAACTACCCTATAAACCCGTAATTAAGGAGATTCACCTTGGGGGAGGTACTCCTACTTTTTTTTCTTCCGATAATCTTGATCGTTTGTTAAGTGGTATCCTTAAGGGTTATCAGGTAGCGATTGATCCACTACTAAGCTTTGAAGGCCACCCTTCGAATACTACGTCAAGCCATCTGAGAATTCTAAGGAGTTTTGGATTCAATAGAGTGAGTTTTGGGATTCAGGATTTTGATCTGAATGTCCAAAAACTAATTAATCGGATGCAGTCTTTTGATCAAGTACAGGCAGTGACGAAAAAGGCCAGGGCGTTAGGTTACGAATCGGTAAATTTTGATATCGTCTATGGCCTTCCCGGCCAAACTGAAAAAAGCGTGAGAAAGACACTAGAAAAGGTCTTGAAATTACAACCCGAACGAATTGCATACTATAGTTACGCCCACGTTCCCAAGCTAAAACCAGCCCAAAAGTCTTTCGAAAATCACTTACCAAATCCGGTGGAGAAATATGGTTTTTCTCACTTGGGTAAAGAGGCTTTTCTAAAAGCTGGTTATCATGAAGTTGGTATGGACCACTACGTTCTTCCAGGCGATGAGTTGCTAATTGCACAAAAGAATGGAGAACTCCACAGAAATTTCATGGGATACACCCCATTCACCAGCAAACTTTTGATTGGACTTGGAGTCAGTGCCATTAGTGATAGTTGGTCAGGGTTTGCACAAAATGAAAAGACCATTCCAGCATACTATGAGCGATTAGATAAAAACGAGCTACCCATCTTAAGAGGCCATTTGCACACTGCCGATGATCTGTTTATCCGGAAGCATATTCTAAATTTGATGTGCAATTTCAAAACTACATGGCTTCCGGAAGAATTTATTCGGTTCGGGTTGAATTTCAACTATGATCTTCTTAATGAACTTCAAAATTCAGGCTATATTCAGTATGGAAAAGAAGGATTACGTGTTGACACCACTGGAAAAGACGTAATTAGAATCATCTGTGCAGCATTAGATAGAGATTTCAATAAAAATGAAACCAAAGTAAGTTTCAGTAGGTCTATTTAGTATTCAGCAAAATGAGGTCCTAATTTTTTCAGATATTCACTCCGGTGCAATATGAATCCTCATTATGTTAATATACCTGCCATTCTTTTTATAAGTTTCCTAATCGTGAGGCTTACTTGTCCGTATAAAGCGTCAGCATATCGGTAAATTCCAATTTGATCCATGTAAAAAATGCTTGTTTTCCAACGAAGTATGTTGCTCACTTTTCAATCTTACCTTTTTTATTGATGATGATCAGTCGTTTTTTTGTGGTTTTTTCTTCAATACTTTGGTGAAGTATTCGCAAGGTGTTAACGATCCATTTTTATAACCTTTAGAAAATAAGGGTTGCCGGTTGTTTGATGGATAAACACGCATTATTCACCACAAATAGTGGCGGGTTGATTCAAGTAATTGATTTACAGTAGTTGAATAGAATCCTTTAGCAAAACTGGTTTTTTGGTTCAAATCGAAGCTTTCAGAATTTCAAAAACATATTTTACTGCTCGTAAATGAGGTTTTTGAAATTTTGAGTAACGAAGAGTTGGGCCAAAAGGCGGGTTTTGCAAAGGATTCTAATATTCATATTGAATAATTTTTGATTCCTAAAATTTGGGGAACGATGTTTTCCTCTGATTCGAAATCAATGACCGCCTATTCCACGTGTTACCTCACCTCAATGAATAACACCCGAAGGTAGTGACCCGAATTTTTCGGGTAAAGATCAATGCTGAGTAAAATCAACGTGTCAGCTACTTTTTGTCATTTCGCTTGATCTTGCTTGATTCTAAATTCGATACAGTAAAAGAAAATGTTAATTAAAGTGAGGTAGCAAAGAGAATACCCAAAACTTATTAAAATAAAAAGCCCATGAGATGAACATAAACATAGTATCCTTAACGTACTAGCAAGGATGAATAAGTTTATGGGAATTCTATATGTGCAATGAAAAATAAAACTACGAACATATGAAAAAGATATTAGTACCTGTTGACTTTTCAGAAGTCAGTGAAGCTGCTGCTCAGTTTGCAGTAGATCTAGCTAAAGAGAATCATGCAGATGTCATCCTACTTAATAGTGCTCGGATTGACTATTTCAGCGATTATCAATATCCCACTTTTATCAAAACAAAATCCCTAATAGAAGAGGTCTTGGATTCTATGGAGCAACGGATGAATCGATTAGTTGAAGAATTCGAAAACAAAAAAATCAATGTATCTGGAAAGGTCAGTCATTTAGGGCTTTTAGGGGCAATCAAAGAAGAGATAAAAAAAGAGGAGATTGACCTATGTGTTATGGGAACGAGCGGATGCTCGGGTTTAGAAGAATTATTCATTGGTTCAAATACTGAAAGGGTGGTAAGATATGTTACTTGCCCTGTTATCTCCATTCCACACTCTGTTGATATCAAAAAGATCAAAAAGCTTCTGATCCCGATAGACTTAAGAGAGATACGTGCATCTTTTTTAAATAAGGTAGCAGCTTTGCAAGAAATGTTTGATTCTGAGATCGAATTTATTTGGGTCAAAACTCCTCATAATATTGAGAATAGTGAAAAAGTTGCCGCAGAGCTACACCGAATTTTTGAAAATCATGGGATTGTGAATTACAATTTTTTCATTGTCAAAAGCGTATTTCCAACTGATGGGATATTTATGGAAGTAGATGAGTCAGGAGTAGATATGGTGGCCATGGCCACTCATGCTCGAAGGGGCATTTCTCATTGGCTATCTGGAAGTATGACAGAAGATACCATCAATCATGTAGAAGTACCGGTATGGTCTTTTAAAATTGATAACTCTGAAAAGGTCTTAAAACTTGATTCCGTTTTTCAGACAACAGGAGGAGAATATGGAAAGATGGAGCCGCTGGGTGTTTAACCTGCTTTAATTCAAGGGATCTGTTGTTTTAGTCCCTGCCTCAATAACTAAGCGGTGATAAAATTCAATACTCTACCAATTAAAGCAAATAAATATTCACCTTTATCTGTGCGAGCGAGAATTCTCGTTGCAAACGAGAACGAGATAGGCTTCGCTCACCGGCACAGAGTTACTTAAATGGACGACAGATTTAGTCCGCCGACACTAAGGTGGCCTAAATCAACGCTAAATTTTCTTCTGGGGAAGGCTGTTTCCTACAGTTTTCACCAACGATTCCGAAATTAACAGGGGTCATTGAAAGTCAGCGACTTAGCTTTATGCCCTGAAAATATTTTTCAAGTTAATGTTCATGATCCTTCAGAGAGTATAAAGCGTAATATTCTCATGTACAGATATTTACAAAATAAACAGATGTAGCCTCTTGGAGGACAACTAGTAAAGTACTCATTTTTGGACCTAAACAAACATAGGAAGGCCAAGGCAAAGAAATGGATACCTCTCTGAAACTGGTAGGGAACAAAGCGTCTAAAAAGTATCAATATTTGAAAATATACCATTGATACGGTGTTCACATCAGCTCTGAAGAGGTTCCAAGAAGCGATAAAGTCTTTTATTGCAATTCTGTATCTGAGGTATGTTCTTGTTTCATTTTTTCATGCTCCTCTTTCATTTTTTCATGTTCAATGATCATAGTAGCGTGCTCTTCTTTCATAACCTCATGCTCTTCTTTCATAGTTTCATGGTCCTTCGTCATTTGCTCCAGGCTTATCTCACCTGAAGCATGTTTCTCTTCCAGGTTTTTATGTTTGGTAATAAGCTGATTGTGTTTAGAAATAAGTGCCTCATGGCTTGCAATGATGGCTTTGTGAGAATCCTCAATAGCTATGTGAGTGCTATCCACTTCTCCCTCACTCATCATTTCCTCATGTTCTGCCATTAGCTGATCATGCGTGGTTTTCATTTGGTTATGTAATGCCTCCATACGTTGATGCTCTTTTTCCATTTCATCATGTTCACTCATCATCTGCTTGTGTTCCGCTGTTTCGTAAGGATTTGGCTTACATTGAGTGAAGACTATTCCTGAGATCAATACAATGGTGATAAAAAATGCTGGTTGTCTTTTCATTTATCTAATAGTTTAAATTTGCTTCAAAATTGCCTTAGAAAAGTTACTTTCCCAATAAATTATGTTTCCTGAAACGGAGTTTTTAATCCATCAATTTGGGTATCGTTAAAGACCAGATAAACAAACGAGAGCGGCTGATATTCCCAACTGGCACGAATATTCCATCTTCCTTGCTCGTCAAAAGTGTTGTACTGATAAAAAGCAGATAATTGCAGTCTGGGATTCAGGGCAAATCTAGAACCAATGGTGGTTAAATGCGTTTCCTCATCTTCCTCTATTTCACCCAAGCTGTTTAAATCATTGTATTCATAATCTAAGGTGAAGGTTGTATGTGGAATTGGAGCAAAACGAATACCCCCTTCCAGAGTAGTCCGCTTCCCGTTGTAAAACGAACCCCAATTGACGCTCCCAAATACGGAGAGCTTGGCTGATTGATCAGTGTTAAAATTGATTTCATGACGAGTGTAATAGTAATTATCCTGAGGGATAGGAACTCCCAGCGGTGCAAAATTGAAATTAATATTTTGCCAGATAGGGAATATCGCATATTCCAGGAAGCTACCATCTGTAAAAAATGAGATAGATAGGAAAAATATAAATATTGGCTTGCTGGAATCCCCCCAGATTATTAAAATCATGGTAATAGTCGAAAAAAGCTCCCGGATCAAAACGCCTGATCCAAGGAATGTTTTTAGGTCGCCAGATGTAGTATCCTCCTGGGTTGTGCCAGGTCACATTTTTCTGAAAAACAAATCCCATATCAGGATTGTAATCATCTGATACAAAATTGGCAAGTCAACCTAGATAATACTTATTGGTACTATTTCCAGCAAAGAAACGTCCTGCAACGCCTAATGTATCTTTGGAATTATCCCGTGAACAAGAAATCATGTAGGAAACACTCCGCTCATCTTTTGGCCGAACAAAGCCGTCATTGTAATGGTGGTATTATTGCTTTGTTGTGTCCCTACCTCGGCAGATCATTCGTCTATACGATAAGTAACCATCACACCAATGTTATTCTCTTTACCATAATTCTGCAAATATCTACCTATCGTTAAGCTGGCTCCCGGCGAATTGTCCATTTCAGCTTGATGAATGTACAGGCCTGCAATGGACTGGTCTTCGTTGCGCATTGTGTAGCGTCCTCCTGCATCAATACGCGCTGGTTCTGCATCGAAGTCACCTTGCAAACCAATGGTTCTACTAAAGAAGGGCACCACTGAACTATTACCAGCTCCTGCCCAAATGCCAGAATTTTCCAAAAAGAATTGCCGCCTTTCCGGGAAGAAGATGTTAAATCGCTCCAGGTTATTTACCGCTCTGTCTACGTCTGCCTGTGCAAAATCGGTATTAAAAGTAAGATCTAATATTGATCTTGGATTTATGGTCCACTTCACATCTCCGCCGAGCTTTATGTCACCATCGGTGGTGCTTGCTTCCCCATTTTCTACATCATCATACTGATACAAAAATAAGGTTCTATCCGCACGTTGGCACTAGGTTCAGGAAGTTGCAACCCTTTTAATTGTGCAGCATAGGTCATTCGATAGGGCGAAAAAGATTACGGAATTGCCGGGAACACGGTTTGTTCGTAATCTCACCTTGCTAAGCGGCTGAAGGTGATCCCCCAAGTTGGAGGTTCATCAGAGTTGTTTCTTGATAACGAATGGATTTGAAAGGGATGGCAAACTCTCCGCATAGTGACCAGAATCCGTGCGATGAGTGCGAAAACAGACCACAATGCATTCCAATCATTGTCATAATTCTGATCATTGAAAGCCTGCATGTCACGTTGGTCACCGTAAGGAGTAGTCTGAAACGAGATGTAATACTGTTTCAAGTTCTGGGGATCAAGCTGCACGAAGAAAATGTCATTTTCTCCCCAGCTAAAATCCCTTCTTAGATCCTGAACCCTCACCCCTTTTCGTCCGAGCGAGTCTTTGCAAAAAGCTCCGGCATACAGATTCTTTTCATCATATAGGAGCCTTACTTTAGTGTCATAGAGATAAGAAACTCCCTGAAGTGGTTCCATTCTAAAGAAATCTTTTACAATTTCTGCCTGTTGCCAATCTGGTTCGTTTAGTTTTCCATCAATTTTAATACGACTTGTCGCGAGATGTGCAGTCACTACGGGAGGCAGGCTCCTTTGGCGGTGAGAAGTTTTGGTCTTCTTGGGCATGAAGCTTTATGAAGGAGCAAAAAATCAAAACGCTTAGTACTATGACCTTGACGGCGGTATTTATAGTGGCTATTCATCTTATCTATTATTTTTCTTCAAGTGTCTTCAGAATTTTTTGCGCTCTGATATTCAATTTCAAAATTCTTCCACGTAAGTCCTTTTGAATATCGAGCATCATTTTCGGTGTCAGATCGGCTGCCTGAACGTGATTGTGATCATGGCCAGCATGATCATGACCAGTATGGTCATCGTCATGCTCATCATGATCATTATGGTCATCGTCGTGCTCATCATGATCATTATGGTCATCGTCGTGCTCATCATGATCATTATGGTCATCGTCGTGCTCATCATGTTCGATATGGTCATCATAGTGCTCATCATGTTCATTGCCAGGTATCTCTACTATAGTAGATTTCCAAAAAGCAAAATCTTCAACCAAAATCTCAAGAGAATCTTTCAAGAGGGATTTCATCGGTTCGTCAAGCGTTTGTAGATGCATTTCTATCTGTTTAATCTTTTCGTTGACATGCAACCCGATTTTGATTGCCAAATCATGTGTTTCCACGCTTTGATCGTACATTTTTTCCTCTTCAGAGGATGCACAAGCACTTATCAAAATGATCATTAATAATTTCTTCATCTAAAATAGAAAGTCAATTTTTACATATGATATATCCTTTACAATTGAATCACTCTGGCATCTTCAAGTATAAAAACCAAGTGCTCATAATCGTCTTGATTAAGCTTTAGGCGGCCCTTGACCGTGATCAACTCATCTCCTCTAAAGGGACGTTGTGTAGAGTTAAAGATTACTTCTGCAACTGATTCTTGTCCTACTCCTCCACCACAGAAAAAACAGGATGCATAGGGTAGCCTGGAAATAATGATTCTGTTACCTTCTATTTCCAATGGAAGATAATGACCTGTTAATAAAATCTCTTTTCCTTCTAATTCTTTAATCTCTTTGTCAAAAATGGGTATCTCCACCTGAAGACCTAATTCTTTTCTAAATTCCCATCTAAAGCGGGTTTCAGAAAAGATTTCCCAGCCTGATATCTGAGACGTTATTGCAATTAACAAATTAAAAAACAACTTCACTATGCTTCCATTTTAGGTTTTGAACATGTGCATAGGTAACCAATAGTGTTCCTGCTAAGGAAAGACCCACGGAAAGCCAAGTATTAGCCACAGACTCATTGTTAACTAATAAAAAAAAGCCAGCAACAAAAAGCACAGGAACATAATGCTTTCTGTGAATGCGAAATCCACTAATGAATGAAACCAACCCAATGATCAACGCGAAGGCGATAACTATCCATTCCAGCCACTCTTGATCAATGAATTTCAGTAGCGAATCAAATCCTAAGATAAGAAAGATAGGAATAGAAAAACAGTGGATAAAACAAAGTAAAGAAATACATATGCCTATTCTATAAGTGGATATGTGTGATTTCATTTATATAACTTTAATACAAATGTATAATTCTACTAAGAACATACGCAACACAGTTGCAAATTATTACATAAAAAGTCCATTTTACTATCTTTTTCCCTACTTATTCTGCCAAATTATAACTCCCGCCCGAAATCATAGTCCTGATTTTAATTCATAGCTACGAATAGATTTTTGGATTTAGAATGTTTGCTCTACAAAGCAATGAAATTATCGCTATCCCCAGAAGATAGGGTTTACCTGCGCTTGAAGACAGCATCGTTACCATGTTATGCAATGAGGAATAGAATTAAATGGTAAATGCTGCTCTACTTTAGCGAAAAGCTAAAGTTAGAGGCAAATACGACCTGCCAATTACTTAGGGCTTGCTGAGAAAGTCACAGGTGTATCAGATACTAGGCAGCAAGGTGAAGATGTATGCTTATACTTCGATCCGCAGCGAACGACGTAGCTGATGTACCTGTGACTAGTTGAAAATCTCGATTTCGAGCTTTTTCAG
>JBCDKO010000074.1:0-19683 GCA_038746525.1 Bacteroidota bacterium | reverse complement strand
GCAGCGGTGGCCGTGTCATCATCGGTAATCGTACCTGTGGCGGTCGCGGTAGTAATCGTAATACTGCTTTTGCTCGGATTGCTGATTTGTACAATCAGCGTTTCCGTATCTGCTTCCAGCAAGGCATCGTCGGTGACCGGGATATTGATGGTGCCTACATTCGTCCCATCGGCCACGCTTACCTGCGCCGATGCGGAGATTGCAGTGTAGTCACTTCCACTGGTTGCGGTGCCGGGGCCCAGGTCCTCAAAATCAAAGGTGATCGCACCGCCGGTATGGTTGACCTCAGACAACGTCAGCGTGTACACTATCGCAACTGAGCCTGTTTCATTGCCCTGCGTGGTGACACTTAAGGCAGCAGTGGCGGTTTCGTCATCGATAATCGTACCTGTGGCGGTCGCGGTAGTAATTGTAACACTGCTTTTGCTCGGATTGCTGATCTGCGCGATCAGCGTTTCCGTATCTGCTTCCAGCAAGGCATCGTCGGTGACCGGGATACTGATGGTGCCCACATTTGTCCCATCGGCCACACTTACTTGCGCCGATGCGGAGATCGCGGTGTAGTCACTTCCACTGGTTGCAGTGCCGGTACCCAGGTCCTCAAAATCAAAGGTGATCGCACTGCCAGTATGGTTAACCCCAGACAAGGTCACTGTGTACTCCATCGCAACCGTTCCCGTTTCATTGCCTTGGGTGGTGACACTCAAAGCAACAGTGACCGTGTCATCATCGGTAATGGTACCTGTGGCGGTCGCGGTCGTAATCGATACGTCCCCGTTACTCGGGCTGCTGATCTGCGCGGTCAGCGTTTCCGTATCTGCTTCCAGCAAGGCATCGTCGGTCACCGGGATACTGATGGTGCCCACATTTGTCCCGTCTGCCACACTTACTTGTGCCGACGCGGAGATTGCAGTGTAGTCACTTCCACTGGTTGCAGTGCCGGTGCCCAGATCCTCAAAATCAAAGGTGATCGCACTGCCGGTATGGTTAACCCCAGACAAGGTCACCGTGTACACTATCGCAACTGAGCCTGTTTCATTGCCCTGCGTGGTCACACTCAAAGCAACAGTGACCGTGTCATCATCGGTAATCGTACCTGTGGCGGTCCCGGTCGTAATCGATACGTCCCCATTGCTCGGATTGCTGATCTGCGCGGTCAGCGTTTCCGTATCTGCTTCCAGCAAGGTATCATCGGTCACCGGGATGCTGATGGTGCCCACATTCGTCCCATCTGTCACACTTATCTGCTCCGATCCTGAGATCGCGGTGTAGTCACTTCCACTGATCGCCGTGCCGGTGCCCAGATCCTCAAAATCAAAGGTGATCGCACTACCAGTATGGTTAACCCCAGACAAGGTCACCGCGTACACCAAAGCAACCGGGCCATTTTCATTGCCCTGTGTGGTTACGCTCAAAGCAGCAGTGGCCGTGTCATTATCAGTAATCGTACCTGTTGCGGTTGCGGTCGTAATCGTAACACTGCTTTTGCTTGGATTGCTGATCTGTACAATCAGCGTTTCCATATCTGCTTCCAGCAAAGTATCGTCGGTCACCGGGATACTGATGGTGCCCACATTTGTCCCATCTGCCACATTTACTTGTGCTGATGCGGAGATCGCGGTGTAATCGCTTCCACTGGTCGCCGTGCCGGTGCCCAGATCATCAAAATCAAAGGTGATCGCACTGCCGGTATGGTTAACCTCAGATAAGGTCACCGTGTACACTACCGCAACTGAGCCTGTTTCATTACCCTGCATGGTTACACTTAAGGCAGCAGTGGCGGTTTCATCATCGGTAATCGTACCTGTGGCGGTTGCGGTGGTAATCGTTACGTCCCCGTTGCTCGGAGTGCTGATCTGCGCGATCAGTGTTTCCGTATCTGCTTCCAACAAGGCATCGTCGGTCACTGGGATACTGATGGTGCCCACATTTGTCCCATCGGCCACACTTACTTGCGCCGATCCGGAGATTGCAGTGTAGTCACTTCCACTGGTTGCAGTGCCGGTGCCCAGGTCCTCAAAATCAAAGGTGATCGCACTGCCGGTATGGTTAATCCCAGACAAGGTCACCGTGTACACTACCGCAACCGAGCCATCTTCATTACCCTGCGTGGTGACACTCAAATCAGCGGTGGCCGTGTCATCATCGGTAATCGTACCTGTGGCGGTCGCGGTGGTGATCGTTACGTCACCGTTACTCGGGTTGCTGATCTGTACAATCAACGTTTCCGTATCTGCTTCCAGCAAGGCATCGTCAGTTACCGGGATACTAATCGTGCCCACATTCGTCCCATCTGCTACACTTACTTGTGCCGATGCAGAGATCGCGGTGTAGTCGCTTCCACTGGTTGCAGTGCCAGTGCCCAGATCATCAAAATCAAAGGTGATCGCACTGCCGGTATGATTAACCTCAGACAAAGTCACCGTGTACACTACCGCAACTGAGCCTGTTTCATGGCCCTGCGTGGTCACACTCAAAGCAGCGGTGGCGGTTTCATCGTCGGTAATTATTGCATCATCAGTAGCAGTAACCGGAGGAATGGTCACACCTGTGGATGGAGCAGAAATTGTTCCGGTTACGGTTTCATCTTTTTCAAAAAGTGCGTCATCGACTGGAGTCAAACGGATGATAGCTGTGCTTGCTCCGGTTCCGGCAATAGAGACAATTTGATTACTGATACCTCCGTTTACATCGGCGGCAACCACCTCTCCGCTAAAGTCAATGGTTGCAGTGACAGGGGATCCTGAGTCATTCGTTAAGTTGGCATCATTTGCACTATTTCTTAAGGTCACGGTATACTCTATGTCTACAGTTCCAACTTCTTCACCATCTTGAGCAGTAACAACCACAAGAATAGCATCATCATCAATCGTTGCAGTAGCTGAGCCCATTCCTATGGTTGGTGTAACGGCATTAATAGTGTTCGGCCCGGAGATAGTGGCTTGTAATGACTCCCTCTCAAAAGAGGTGTCATTCGTAGGATCAAAAGAAATAATCTCTTCACTTGCACCATCTGCAATACTGAAACTCGTTGGGAATGATGCTTCTGAGAACTCTTCTATTAAAGCGCCACTAAAGTTGATACTTCCTGTAATGGCTTGTCCTAAATCATTAGTCAATGCATTACTGGAGATATCTTCCAATTTAATTCTATATCGAATATCAGCTCCATTCTCAACACCATTTTGTACGACTTCTATAATTAGTATAGGATCATCATTATCTCCAACATTAGCTATATCCGAATCCGTACCTCCTGCTAACGTAGCTCCTACTGGACTAGATAGGGTAGCCTCTAATGTTTGGGGTCCTTCTATAAAACGATCATCATTTACCACTAATGTGAACGTCTGACTACCATTTCCATCAGCAATAACAACACCTGCTGTCTCTATAGCTGTTAATGAAGTAGTAAAGTCCGCAGCTACTGCCGAAGAAGTAGAGAAAATGATATCTGATGTAATGTCAGAGCCTGTATCGTTTATCAGATTGGTCCCCGATCCGTTTGTTAACTGTGCAATAAAAGTGACATCGGTGCCATCTTCATCACCATCTGTAGCCGTCAGTTCAATTACTATCGTATCATCATCATTATCCGTAATTGTTGCGTCATCAGATGCATTAGTACTACTTAATGCAACCCTCATGGTTGGTGAACTTAACGTAGCCGTCAGCGTCTCATCTCCTTCAATTAGTACATCATCATCAACTACCAGATCAATGATCGTACTTCCTGAAGAGTTGGCTATGGTTATTGATGAAGGAAATGAAGTTGTGATATCTCCGGAGCCAGCAGATCCGGAGAAAGCGACATTTGCTGTTATGTCACTCCCGGTAGCATTTGTCAAGCCAATAGCACTATTACTTGCCCTAACCAGTGATACGGTATAATGAACATTAGCTCCTCCTTCCACGCCATCCTGTGTAGTCACTATTTGGATTTTTGCATCATCATCAATATCTGCAGTGGCTGAAGTAAACGAAGCACTTATGGAAGGCGTGATTGATGCATGAGCCGGAGCAGATAACGAAGCTGTAATATCATCAAACTCAATTTGAGTGTCTGCACCTGGTGAGAGATTGATGATTGATTCCTGAACTCCGTCCGGCAAGGTGATTGTGCTAGAGCCAGAGGTGGCTTGAGAAGTGGCACCGGCATATCCAACCGAGGCAGAAAAGTCAGAACCTGTTGCATTGGTTAGTGTATCGCCAGACGCATTGACGAGCATTACAGCATACTCTAAATCACTTTCTCCTTCTACTCCATTTTGTTTGGTCTTTATTGCAAATCTTACATCGTCATCATCATTATCAATAATGTTGGCTGACGCAGTGTTTATGGTAGCACTTATAGATGCTGATAATGAACTATGAGTAATATTGGTAAGAGTTGCTGTCGTTGTCTCGTCTTCCTCAATCAGGCGATCATCAAAAACATTAAGATTGATGTTTTGACTTGAGTTTCCATCAGAAATATTTATAGACGTTGGGAAAGAGGCAGCAGCAAAGTCATCCACATCTCCGGTAATGGAAAAGGTGACTGAGAAGTTAGATCCGGTCTGGTTGGTTAATGTAGTGCCATTTCCATCAGTTAATGTAAGGGTAAAACGAACACTGTTGCCTCCTTCTGCCCCATCTCTATTAAACGTCAGCTCGGCTTCTATTCCGGTATCATCATCCGTGATGGTTCCCGTAGCGGTAGCTGTTCCTATTGAGTATGCGTCATTCGAGGTGATTTCCAATTCCACCGTTTCTGCCAGCTCGATGTTATCATCTGATTCGGGATATACCATGATCTGGGCTGATGTATTGCCACTTGATATAGTAATCGTCCCTGAGCTTGCTCCAAAAGATGTAGCTCCGGTTTGTAAATAGTCTGAAGTAAATGTAGCATCACCGTCAACATTAAAATAGATAACTAAATCGGAAGTAACAGGGCCATTAGTTGTAAAATTATAGGCTACTGCACCTGCACCGTCTTCTCCCTGACTCGCCGGCGAAACTGCAACCGAAACAATAGGTATAGAAGTGATCATCATCTCGTCGAATGTTGCACACTGACCCGGTGAAACATTGTCATCTACAGTCCACCTTAAAGTGTAATCTCCCGGCAACATCCCGGAAAAAGTACTTGCCGGACTATTTACATCGCTAAAATCACTTACTCCAAGAGAAGTACTTGCGGGTTGACCCGTAACCGACCAGGTACCTGTCTCTCCTGTTTCTGCGGGGTTGGCAGCTAATGTCGTTGAAGTAATGACCATATTCTGGTTCAGCCCTGCATTGGCCTGAGAGACCTGATCTACGATATTTACAGATGCCTGATCAGTGCTTTGAGCACAGCTACCATTGGAAACTGTCCATTCAAAGACGTATGTTCCTGTAGTAACGTTTGCTAGGTTGGTAGTTGGTGAAGAAGGATTTACGATATTGGCGGTCGTAGGGCCGGAGATTTGTGACCATAAACCAGTACCTGTGGCCGGAGTTGTGGCTGCAAGCGATTTATCCTCAAATTGGCAAAATGTACCATCTGCCCCTGCATCTGCGGTAGAGGGTACTTCATAAACCGTAATTGTGGTTTCTACTTCTGAAGTACACGACCCAGAAGTGATGGTCCATTTAAGAACGTAATCTCCAGGTTCATCTAGTCCAGTAACCGTGGTGCTAGCGTTGGATGCGTTCCCAAAACCTGCTGAAGCAATTCCAGGTTCGCTTTCTACAGACCATAAACCTGTTCCATAGACGGGAGTACTCCCCGTGATGGTTGGATCCGAATCACCAATACAAAAATCCTGATCGTCGCTTGCCGTAGCAGAAGTAGGGGAAGTGGATGAAAGCGAAATGACCAAATCGTCCGAGCTATCTGTACAGAATTCTCCATTATCGATGTTCCAGGTAAATGTGTAACTGCCAACTGTGGTAGCTAAAAACGAAGGATTAGGATCTACCAACGAAGAAAGTGCATTAGCCTCAGGGTTACTTACGTCCTCTGTCCAAGAACCCGAGCCATACATTGTAGCATTAGCATTAATTACTACCTCGTAAGAACAAACATTGAGCTGGTCAGCTCCTGCGTTTGCAACTTCATGGGCATAGTTTTTAATTCTTACCACATCTTCATACGTACAAGAACCATTAACAACTGTCCAGTTGAAAACATACAATCCAGGAGTACTTACTCCATTTACGGTAGTTGTAGGAGAATGGACATCATCAAAAGTCACACCTATTTGACTGGTGGCCAGGCTCCAGGTACCTATCCCTTCAGTAACAGGGCCTGCTGCCATAAGAAAAGAGGTAGCGGCACAATGCTCTTGATCGATTCCGGCATTTGGCGTAGTACCAAAGCCATCTACTTCTACTATCACATCGTCAATGGTTGCTCCACATAATCCGGTATTTGGAAGGGAATATCGAAAGGTATAATCTGTATTGATAGTAAGATCAGAAGCGATAGCCAAATGAGGTGATCCAGGCACAGCAGTGACGGTTGCCCCATTGCTGGTTACTTCAGTCCAGGTTCCACTGGTATTCTCATTTCCTACTAACAACGTTGATTCCGCATTGCATAAGGCTTGATCTTCTCCCGCATCAGCATCTACATCAACGGTAATCTGAACATCATCCGAATTGCTGGTACAAACTCCATTATCCGGACTTGCGGTCCATCGAAACAGATAAATTCCCTTCGTTAGATCTGTGACTGAGGTGGTTTGGTCAAATATATCTGCTACATTGGGAAGGTTTGGTCCCGAAACCATTGTCCATGCGCCTGTGCCATTAGAAATAGTATTTCCCGCTAGATTCAGTGAGGTGGTAGGATAACAGATACTTTGATCAGGTCCGGCATCTGCCACGGTAGGATCAATCCCAATCGTAAATGAGACTGTCGCAGTAGAAGAAGTTACACACCCGTTGCTAATTTCATATTGAAAAGTATGGTTTCCACTTTCCACAAAAGTTGCAGTGGCGGTAGAGTTATTATTATCGGAGATTACTATTACAGGACCTTCGGTTTGAGTCCAACTAGCAACTTCTCCGGCTCCGGGAGTACTCCCCACCAAGTTAACAGTTCCCCCTACTGTAACACACTGATCTCCGGAGTGGGTAATGGAAGCTGTAGTAACTGCACCAGTTACTGAGATGTTAACCTCATCAAACGTATCAGCACAGCCGGATCCGTTTGATATGGTCCATCGAAAAACATTTTCCCCTGTTGATAAACCAGAGACAGATGTATTAAAAGAAGTAGCATTAGCGAATGTGCCTGATCCCGAAATCACTGACCATGTTCCGTTATCACCTCCTGGGTCATTACCTGCCAAGGTAGTGGATGTCCCAGCAATACATGTTTGATCCGGACCTGCGACTGAAGGAATTGGCCCCCCTGTATTATCAGTTGTAATGACTACGTCGTCATTTAGCGAAGACGTACACCCTGTAATTGTCCATGTAAAAGTATATGCCGTATTTGACGAGAATCCAGCTACAACTGCATTTGGATCAGTATCATCAGAAAATGAAATGCCGGTAGCAGGTGAGACCGTCCATTGACCTGTTTCCGTAGCTGCCGGACTATTTCCCTGAAGTACATAGCTCGTACCGGCACATATAGAAGCATCACTACCCGCAAGCGGTATTGTGGGAGGATCCGCCGATACGGTTACAGTAACAGTCCCTTCATTAGCAGTGCAATTATCTCCTCCATCAATAATCCATTTAAATTCATAGGTACCACTAATAAGCCCGGTTATACCTGTCTCCGGGTTGGAAGAGTCTACCATATTGGCCGTATTGGGGCCGCCCAATTGATACCATGTTCCTACACCAATCAGAGGTGTATTTCCTTGCAACGACGTGTTAGTAACTCCACAAGCAAGTATTTGCGGGGTTCCCGGGTTGGCTGCTGTTGGATGGTCTGAGATAATAACCGTAATGTCTTCTGTGACCGCTGGACAACTTCTTCCAAATGAAGAAACTGATACTGCACGCACTCTCAATGTATAGATACCCGGATTCTCCAATCCACTAATGTCTATGGGAGATATATTATCCGTAGTTTCCCCAAAAATGGAAGGGCCTGCAACTACGGAGTATCGAATATCAAAATTTCCTCCACCACTAGTTGTAAACGGAATACTTACCTCATCTTCTCCACATGTGGCTTCGATTATATTATTGCCTCCATTAACCGTTAATGTTGGTAATGTGATGTATTCAAAACGTACCAGGTCTTGGGAGGAACAGCCGGTGGTAGCATTATCTATCGTATATCTAAACGTATAGGTATTTGTGGAACTCACGCTTAATCCAGAAACCTGTGTGATAGGTGAGGTGGGATCATCAATCGTTGGGGTGGAGGGTCCTGATACAAATTCCCATAATACGGTTTCACCTGGAAAATTGGGGGTATTCCCTGTTAGTACAGTAGATTCTCTACCATCACAATATACGGTAAAGTTTCCTGCATTAGCTTCAGTAATACCCAACTCAGGAGCTGCAACGGTAATTGTCATTTCATCGGAACCCTGCACACACGGACCTTCTACCATCCAACGGAAGATATAAGTTCCTTCTATCAGATTTGTAACCTGTGTTTCATTATTATTTACGTTGGAAACCACTGGGAAATTAGGTCCATCCACTACCTCCCAGGTACCTATTTGACCGTTTATCCCATCTCCTCCGTACGTTGCATTCATGGTGGTGCTTTGAGTGGACGAATAACAATTATCTAATGCCTGATCAGGTCCTGCATCTACTGGGGTTTCTCCACCTAAGTTTGTAACTGTGAGATCGTCGGAAGAGGAACATCCATTTGGGTTGGTAATGGTCCAGGTTAAAGTGGCTACCCCGCCATCGGTACCAGAAATAGTAATGGTGGAGGTTGGACTTGCCGGGTTGTCTATCGTTATACCGGCTCCGGAGGAAGTCCAAATCCCTGTTTCACCAACTCCGGCTGCGTTAGCATCTAGAGTAAAGATGGACGTTCCCGGGCAAGATTCACTTAAATCATCTCCAGCATCTGCTGAAGTGATCTGGTCTATGGTAAAAGTTACATCCTGAGAAACCAAAGACCCATCCGAACAAGTTGCGGATAGCCGAAATGTAATATCGTTTCCACCAACAAATTCTAACCCTGAAATTGACGTTTTAAGATCAGAAGGATCATTTATTATCACACTGGGCCCTGAGACCTGAGACCATTCTCCTAATGTTCCAATTAATCCACTCTGACTCCCATCTAAATTTAGAGATTCGTTTGCACATAAGCTCAACGGGATACCTGCATTAACTGTACAGTTTTGAGCAAATGATTTAAATGACAAGGTGGTTAAAATAATTACTGAGAAAAACGCCGCTATTCTTAAAATGAGTCTGATCCTTCTACTCATATCAACTACATTTATAGTAATTTATAAAAAATTATAGTTACTGTTTTTAAGTATCGGCTTTATTAACTGGTGATGGAAAACATTAGTATTAATACGTTATAAGCGTAATAATCTAGCGAATTTTTTGTTGCCTATGCGAAACAATCCGAATAGAAAGCACAAATTCCGTAGAGAGGCAATTTCCAGCAATTGATACTTTAATAAATTAGTGAAATACCTGTAATAGAAATTAAGTATTTCACAAATACAATTACTTGAGATAATAATCAAGCCTTATTTCAGAACTCTATGTTCAACGGAAATTTTTCTGTCACAAACACACAATAATGATTGACGAAAATTTTGCTTTTGAACGATAAAAGATGCTTAAGAATTTGAAATGATGCAGGATTACGACAAAACAGATTTGCGGCATACACTTTTTTTAGATAGTTTATAAAAGTGGAGTTCAGAGTTCTGTATTTTAAATGGAATTCCAAGGCATTGCGCTGCTCGAGCATCTGATGTAACGTTTAAGAGCTAACTAAAAGTGAATTTTTTAAAATTTTGATTTTCAGATGGTTACATTTTAGTTAGATAGGATTTATTAAGTGATCTCGATTAACAAAACAATGACCCTCCACGAATAAGAAGCAGCAAATCGATCTGTTAAGAAAGAAGTATTTTTTCCTCTTTATGAGGTTACTAAGAATTTGAGTATGATAATACGAAAGATGAACATAGCGAAAATTGAGTAGTGTATGTTGAAAATTGGCTATTGATTAGAAAATAAGAATCGTCTCATCTTCTCCCTGGCCTCTTCTCTGTCCAACCAATACTCTCTGCTGTGAAATCTGGCATGAGGCCAGTTTTTCATGCTTAAATGAAAATGTTGAAACCCATAAATCTGTTTTGGAGAAAGTGCTTCATAATATCTCTCATCATCAGTAAGAATGAGCCCGGTGTACGTATTTCCTTTTTTCACGGATAGATCAGCAAACGGCAAATCTTTAGCAAGCTTAAAATCTTCTGAATGATGAAATGATTTTTTCTGCAGTTTCTTTCTCAAGAACCAATCCACATGATGGTCCTGATACTTCGGTAGATATGGTTTCCATTCTTTATTATTTACTTGCCACGCGTAATTAAGGTATTTTTCTAGAAGCTTTGGACCTTCATTTTTTGTATCCTCGGTATTTAATTCTTTTGGCAAAAGGCTACTCGCTACGATTACTTTTTCCCTCGCCCGTGTTACTGCAACATTTAATCGATTTTCTCCACCTTCTACATTCAAACTACCAAATTGTAGTCTGATTTGATTGTTTTCATCAGGCGCATAAGTAATACTGAATATGATTACATCACGTTCATCACCTTGTACATTCTCAATGTTTTTTACAAACAAGCTCTTGGGCAATAAAACTTCCTGTTTCGCTGATTCTGATTCAAGAAGATCCGAGATGTAGACTTGCTGCCTAAAATTGAAAGTGACAATCCCTAAATCTTTATCAGGATACATCTTTATATGATTCAGTGCAAGTGCAACTACTTTTTCCGCTTCAATTTCATTTAACCCATCTTTCCAGACCCCATGAATTTTAACAAAATCTATGCTGGGCTTCTCTGTGTTTACGTGTTTATAATCAGGTAATAATCTTAGCTTCCCTTTGTAAAAATGCCGATTGGAAAAATCAATTAGCTCCAGCGATTTGCTTCTATAGTGCCCCGCAAGACGTACTTCTGGTAGGTAAAGCTTAGCAAGATTCAAGAGGGACTCAATTGTAAACTCTGGAGCATCTTCCTCTTCACCCTCCCATCTCACCCGATAAAGATCGCTCGGTTGTAGTTGCATGGAATCACCGGCAATAACGACCTGTTTTCCGCGATACATAGCAGGAATGCCTCGCTCAGCAAAACACTGAGAAGCCTCATCGAAAATGACCAGATCAAAATTCTCTCTCATTGGGAAAATAGCTGAAGCACTTTCCGGCGAACACATCCAGCAAGGAAGTAGTGAATATAATTCATCAGAGTACTCGGAAATTACTCTTCGTATAGGCCAAACCATCCTTTTTTTAGTAACCTGGTGCTGTAAGTCACGATAGGTAACCCGATTATTTAATCGGTTATATTCCACGTTTTCATAGGTCTTTTCACGTGCTTTAAGTAGCAGGATTTCTTTGCTGGCTTGTCTTTTTGCTTCTAGTTGTTCTCGTAGGTCTTCAGCCAATAATTCCAGTTTTCCCGAGGCAACATTTCTCAAAAATGGGTACTTAGACTCAATGTGATTAATCCAAGCTATTGAAAGGCTGTTTTTAAAAATGGCTAATCCTTCCTCAGTTTTCGAGGATATTTCCATGGTTTCCGTTAAAACTTTTTTTTCTTCAGCGCCAAGTGAAGCTTTCAGCTTATGATACTCACAAATAGTATCGAAATCCTTTTTAAGTAACTTTCCCAATCTCTTAATATCTTCTTTTTCCAAAAGAATAGCTCTGACCTGATGTATATTGATAAATCTTTTCCAGTCATCTAGTTTGTTTGGGATTCTTTGGCCAATTTCGATCAGTTTAGCAAGACGTCCTTTATAAGCTTGATCTTCAAGTTGGATTGGATTTATATAGTCATATAATGATCTTATTGTTTGAGCAACGGCATACATATTCAACCCCATCTTTTGCCAGTAAAACCAATCTTGAAGATCTATCTTTCTAAATCCTTTCGGAAAATTATGTAGCCAGTGATTATTCGTTATTTGTGATAGTGAGTGTTCAAAATTTAATCGATTATCGATTCTATTTATTAATATTTTGAATCCTTTGTTGTTGCTTTTGAGGTTATTTGCAACTAGTACACGTTTTAGAAAGATCTTATCCTTAGAGATCAGCCGCCATTTTATCCAACTAAGTGGGTTTTTTCTTGCGCTTTTTGCGGATTGCAAAACCTCTTGAAATTTTCCCAAATTTTGTGATGTTAAAGAGGTTTCCATTCCTACCCCTCTAAAACACGCCATCATTACTCGTTCTCTTCGCGTTAACCAGTTCAAGTCTTCAGTAGGTTTATTCACATGAAGCTGTTTAAAGACTTTGAATACTACATTTTCTTTCAGGCCATCAATCAGTGTTTTCAATTCAGCATACTTTCCGGATAAATAATGAGCCGTATCAAAATCTATGGGTTGGTTGGAGAAGCTATTGGAATCCGATATAAGCTGCGATCCAAACTCGGGGATTTCATATAATATGGACTCAATCATAATGAGATCTTTTGTCTCAAAGTCTGCAAATGAAGGTCCTTTGGCCCAAAAATGAGTGCGCTTTTCAAATCTCTCAAAATATTGCAGATAGCTCTTGAATTTTCTGAGTGTATCCGGAAGTCGGGAGAAATGGAATGCCCTGTATTCAAGGTTCATGCTAAAGTTTGGTTTGTCAGGATTGCTAATCAGATAAAGTTCTTTAACGGACTTTCCGCATTCACTCTCATCAAATAATGCTTTATGAAATTCTTCCAGTTGTTCCAATATCTGATCGATTCTTCTACTCGCTTGAAGAAACCCACGCTCTAACTGAATGGTATCCAGACCATTATTTTTCTTTTGATAAACGTCTATAGATTCAATTTGATGATTTATCTGATGATAGATAGGCTTTCGATCACTTTTAAAATCATGAATAAGCGCTACAAAATCATGGATCTCTTTTTCCTTTAACCGTTGGTAAACGATATCTAGCGCTGCTTTTTTTTGACAAACTAATAGAACGTTCTTGCCTCGTGCGATAAAATCACAGATCAGATTACTTATGAGCTGGGATTTTCCGGTTCCGGGAGGACCTTGCACAACCAATGAATTACCTTTTTTTATTTCCTTTAATGCATGTTCTTGATAAGCGTCCATGGGAAAAGGAGTGAAGGTATTTTCTTCATTGACCCGATCGATTAACGCTAGCTGATTTTTGTTGTTTTGATTCATTTTGCTGGCAAAAAATTCTTCCAGATTCTTTTCATCGCTATCATCTATTAATTTCACATAATCGGGGACAAGGTAAGATCCTGACTGAGGGAAGATGCCCAAAACAGCCTGTGGATAGAGCTTTATCCGACCCGTTTGTTCTTCTGTCTCAATAGAAGATTTTGAGTAGTGGGAAAAAGCATGGAGTTCATCTGCAAAGTTGTCTTGGTTGAAATGAAGCTCTACACCACTCCCTTTTAACAGTTCGTAAAGCTGAGTTCTAAAAACCGTGCTGTCTTTATCATATTCATCAATTACTTTTTCAATAAGTTCTTCATCTAGCGTAGTATGATTGTAGTAGGCATATGCAAGTAGAAATGTTTTATTGAAAGTGATGTTTACATCTGGTCTCCGTTTGATAAACCATTTATTTTCGCTTTTCACAAGCTCTACAGGAAAGAATATCAGGGGACATCTTACGAGAGTATCATCCATGAACTTTCCCTTGACAAAAGGCCAGCCAACGTATAAATCTTTGGCACCACGCTCATTAAAAATAAATTTCTCAATACGCTGGACTTTTTTTAAGCGACTGCTAAGTTCATTTGTCTGTTTGCTGCGACTATCTGATTCGTGACATAGGAATATTTCACTTTCATGTGCAATTAGCTGTTTTACTATAATAAAACTTGGTTCATTTGCTATGTAGTCAAAATCATGGATATCTATAAGTTGATCTTTTAATATTCTGGACAACAAGAGCGATCGATTATTACCAGATAGATTGCTAAGTCTTCTTAGATACGACTTAAGTACTTTTTGCATGAATCAGTCGAGATAGGGTTTTAACCGAATGAACGTCTCCTTATCTATTGCCTGAATTTTCTTAAGATCTGATGCGGAGTTTATGTTCCCGTTTTGCTTTCGGTAATTAATGATAATCCAAGCTAAATCAAAGGATATATATGGGTGATTTGCTAGCACTTTTGCAGAATCATTATTGATATCTAGATTTTTTGGTGAAGATTGCACTGAAAAATACTTTTCGATTTCTAGAATTGTCTCGTCATCTAGGCCGTATACCTCATACAATTGATTGCTTGATGTGAATCCCCCTAATTTTTCTCTAAACTTAAGAATCCGATTAGAAAATACGGGGCCTATGCCTTTCACTTTTTGTAATTCTTCCGCATTCGCTGTATTAAGATCCAATAAAATGATAGAAGAAGCTTTTATCTCCTGGGGTTCACTTTTGATAACAGGAGTTTTAATCTTTTTCTGATTTTCAACTTTAGACTTACCCAGTAAATCTTTTTTAGCCGGCATATAAACACTTTTATCAAACGTAGCATCTTCTTCTTTTACTTCATATGAAGATTCTACTTCCGCAATCCATTGGGCTAAATCATCAGCTTCTTTGCTTTCTATCTGGTTGGATGACTTCAGTGATGAAATGAACATTCTAGAAAAAACGATTCCAAAAATGATGATTAATATCAGCACCAATGTTCCTTGTGCTTCCACTTTAGAAAACCCTAAGGCTCTGCTAACTGAGTTAACTAGAAATTTCAACATTATCTATTACTTTCACCTGATATATTATATATTAACCATGAAGTCATCTTAAAATAATTCAATTTCAAAAGGAAATATTACATGACCCCTTCTCCAAAAGTTTATAAAAGTTGCATTCATAAAATAAAAATGTCATGAGCAAGAGTAAGGTAGCCAAGAAATTCATTTCTTCATACCCGATACTTGTCAATCACTTTTTATGATACTAGATGAACATTTAACAAGGAAAGCTTTCAGACACAAGGGCTGAGATTGATTACTTATGCAAACATTTTACAGGCGGAAGCTTACGATTCTTGAACAATTTTATCAAGCACACCGTGACTACTTCTGCCTAACCTATAGAGATAGAAGTAAAACATCTAAAAAAACGCCAATATCCCTTTTTATAAAGGGTTAAAGGAGAATCTTTAAAGAAAAATTTTTTTGAATATTAAAATCCAAGTCTTTAAGGTCATTAATAATTTAAATGCGCAGATGCCCTACCATAGAAGCGATTTTAAGCATATAAGCAGAATTTCACATTCATAATATTTTTTTCAACAAAAAAAACGGTCCTGTATAAATAAGCAACATGTATTCTATGCCGGACAACTCTCTAAATATTAAATAACAGACCTAGAAATAAATGAATTTATTATGATTATTCAGAAAGCCACCAGAGCACCGAAAATCAACTATTTGTGTAAAGTAAGTTCTTAATTAAAATCAAAGGATACCGCAAAATGTTATCCCGTAAAATAAGAAAAATACAACTGGTATTTTAAATTTCTAACTGAAAGACTTGATACTGAACACCTTATAAAAACATACAATCAAAAGTAAAACAATTATTTTTGCATATGAATCTTTTCAAATAGGGCATTGGTAATTATTTATAATCATTTTAAATAGTTTAATGATATTTATAATTACAGATAATATGGTTAAGTTAGAGTTACTTTTGTGCTTTTGTGATTTTTCAAGTTAAAATGGTAGGATTCCAAGCAATTAGTCTCTCACACGAAAATGCCCCAATAGAAATACGAGAAACTGTATCATTCGAGGGCGACGAAGTTTCTACTTTTCTTCTTCAGTTAAAAGAGGTCTTTCTCATAAAAGAAGCTTTACTGATATCTACATGTAATCGTACTGAAGTTTACTATTCTTCAGATGTGGAAATATCTAATGAGATAATTGGATTTATAGCTTCTTTCAAAGCGCTTTCAAAAGAAAGATTGTTGAGATATTTCAGAAAATTAAATACAAGAGAGGCTGCCCGTCACCTTTTCAGAGTAGCACTCGGACTAGAATCGAAAGTATTGGGAGATTTTCAGATATCGAATCAAATAAAACGTGCTTATCAATCAAGTGCTGATTTAGAACTGGCCGGAACATTTTTACACCGATTGATGCACACCATTTTTTATGCTAACAAACGAGTGGTTCAGGAAACCACATTACGTACTGGATCCTCCTCTATAGCATCGGTAGCCGTGGAGCTAATCAAGCATTTCGTAATCAAACTAGACCGTCCATCAGTTGCGCTGATAGGTCTTGGAGAAATTGGTCAAAATACTCTAGAAAATCTGGATAAAGAAAATCTCAAGATCACCCTGGTAAATAGAACTCGCTCAAAGGCCGAAAAATTCGCTACAGCTTATCATGTTAATGTAAAAGATTTCACCAATCTCAAGGAAATAATTTCCGAACATGATGTGGTTATTTCAGCAGTCTCCACTAAAGTTCCTATCATTAGTGATGATTTAATTGTCAAAGACACAACTCATAAACTATTCATTGATTTATCAGTCCCCAGAAGTATAGATCCTGCCATTGATCACATTCCAGGAGTTTCTTTGTTTAATGTAGATCAATTGACTGAAAAAACGCTCAAAATCAAATCTATTAGAGAAAAATCTATACCTGCTGTTGAAGCGATCATTGAAGATGCACTTTTTGGTTTTGATGAATGGAAATCTGAAATGGAGGTTTCTCCAACCATTCAGCGACTAAAGAAAACACTTGACTTAATTCGAAAAGAAGAACTTGCCAGATATTCCAAGATAAGCACCTCAGAAAGAAAACTTTTGGAAATCGCTACTAAAAACATGATTCAAAAAGTAATCAAATTACCTGTGCTTCAACTTAAGGCCGCCCGTAAAAGAGGAGAAGCAGATACATTGGTCGGAGTCTTAAATGATCTCTTCGATTTGGAACAGCAAGAAATAAATAAGAGGTAGCATAATCGTATCTTTATGATTCGATTATGTGGTTAGCTAATATTTCCATCATTTGTTTATTCTTTTTAAATGCGTTTGCATTAGAGTATACTGTCTTTGAAAAAGGAGGGTTTTACGGTATCAAAGATGAGAATGGAGAGGTTTCTGTACCTCCCGTGTACGAGTATCTTGGATGGTCAGGAGAACCATCGGGTCTTCATTCCGGAGTAATAGGCTACAAACAAGGAAATCAGTGGGGGTTAATTACGGCAAAAAATAAAGTAATAACTAAACCGAAGTACTATTCTATCGCTCCATTTAAAGAGAACACTTTCAAAGCAGCCATTAAAGGGAAATTCAGCAATAAGCTTTTTTTTGGTATTCTGAATAGAAATGGTAAGACTTCTGTCGACTTCGATTATTTTTCTATTTCTAAAATAGGCCCACATTTATTGGTTTCTCAATACAAGAATAGTCAGGAGCATTTTGGAGTGATCTCATATACCAGCGAAAGGCTGATATCTCTTAACTATCAAGAGGTTCTTCATGAGGGAGCGTTTTTATGTGCCAAAACTTTTGAAGGGAAAACGGACTTTTTTGACTTAAAAGGCGGTCTTATCAGTTCTTCTTTAGATTCAATTAGAAGAACGGAAGAAGGTTGGATTGTTTTACGAAACGGATACACCGGTTTTATCAGTTTAAAAGGAACAATTATCTATGATCTTATTTATAAAGACATTCAGATAGATAAAGGAGTTATTTCTCCTATTCCTTTCTCGAGATGGAGTATTTATCATGATACTAGCCTCGTTGTTGAGATTGATGCTGATTCTATTTGCTATGATCGAGAAGATTGTTGGCAAGTCTATCTTAATGGAGCGCATTACGCAGCATCATTGGATTCTACTTTTCATATCTATAACGCCTCACTTATGAATGTGACGGACAATCACTATTTATTAAAAGATATAGGTACAGAAAAGTGGTTAGTAATGAATAAACTTGGTAATAAGATTCTAGAACATTACGATTCAGTGTATGCAACAAACTTTATATTATGGGGAAAGAAAAAAGATACGTGGGAAATGTATAATGGAATTGGGCAGCAAAAAAATCGGTTTTCGTATCAATCCATTCGAAACGGAGTAGAAGGTCAATTTATCTCAAGGCTAAAAGATTATTGGGGGATCATAGACTCGGATGGAGTAGGAATAACCCATTTCAAGTACGATGAAATTGTATCAGACATAGAATTTTATAAAGTGAAGTATTTAGGAAAATGGGGAGTTATGAATCAAAAAGGGCATTGGCTGATGCCTTCAGAGTTTTCAGAAGTATTTGTCCGAGACAAACTATTTATAGGAAGAAAAGGAGAAGGATACACTTATTATGGGCTTGATGGAGTGATAGTGAAAAACACCTATCGACCTCTAACTAAAAAGGGAAGTGGATTATTAGTCCAGGATGAAGAAGGATTAATTGGATTACTCAATAAATCTGGTGATATGATAGTTTACCCCACTTATCATGCGATTTATTATTGGGATGGGTTTTATGAACTGGTTGATGGAAATACAGCCGTTCTTATAGACTCACAGGGAATGATGGTTTTTGGGCCAGAAGAGGAAATTCAAAAAATAGGAGGAATAGGAGAAGGATATCTACTTATTAAGAAAAACGATCGTTGGGGATTTTTAGACCTTCAAGGAAGACTCCGGATTAGTAATAGATACAATGGCGCCCAGCCATTCTCGGAAGGTTTGGCCGCTGTGAAGCTTAGAGAAAAGTGGGGATTTATTAACAAAGACGAATCATTGGTTATTCAACCATATTATGAAAAAGTTACAGATTTTAAGAATGGCTTAAGTATTATTTCATTAAAAGGTCAATTTGGTTTGATCAACGCTAAAGGAAATGAAATAGTGAAGCCTTCCTGGAAAAAAATTAAAAGGCTATCTACTGGGAATTATTTGGTGAGGGATAATGATGATAAAGTAGGTCTTATTTCATCATCCGGTACTTTTCTATTACGACCCTCTTTTGATGAGCTTGAAGACAAAGGAGAAAGGGTGATTGTATCACTAAGAAATAAAAAAGGCATGCTTGATTATTCGGGGGATCAACTTTTCAAAACTATTTACAGAGAAATCAAAGTTTCTGACAAAATCACACTTTTACAATATTGAGTCCCCTCCGATAAGTCGATTTTGAGAACGGGGTTATTTTATTTGACAAAGAACTAAGTTGTAATCTTTCATTCTCATACTGTGGCTTTTTTGGTACGCCCTTCGCCTATATCAATGACCACTCCGCCGATAGGATCACTCACACCGTTACATAAGTATGACCTTTACGAAAGGACTTCTCATCCATACTCAACGAGGTGTATTGATGAGGTATTCTGCGAGCTAACCCGCGCTTGACTGAAAGGTGAATGATCCGATTGACCCGTGAAAAACGGATCCCCAATAGCTTACTCGTCTTCGTCTGGTTCTTGGTCGCTTTTAGTGTAGCTATGATTTTTTTTCGAGCAAATAACTATGTCGCTGCACACTTGAAGCCCAGGGAACTTCAACCGTGCGAACCT
>JBCDKO010000073.1:0-19771 GCA_038746525.1 Bacteroidota bacterium | reverse complement strand
TCAGCGTTCTTCCTTGATCAGAAAGTTCTTTTATGATGTGTGGCGAAGATTTAAAATCTGGCTCGTTATATGATAAATTTAATGGAGTTTCCAAAAGATTATTTCCTTTGGAGGGGTAATACCAGAATATTTTCTCAAAAATACAAATGGCTGAAGAGTAACATAGGATTAGTGTAAGTATACAAAACCAATTACCTATTAGCTAGCGTTCAACGCCAAAACCTAATACGCATTCTGGTCTCCTTTGATAATCGCCAGCGCTGTAAGTACAATGATTTTAAAGTCAAGGATCAATGACCAATTTTTTACATAAAAACGATCCAGTTTCACCCTTCCACTCATATCACTCAACTCCGCAGTCTCACCTCTAAATCCCTTGGCTTGCGCTAACCCGGTAATACCGGGTTTAACAGCATGGCGTTGCCAAAACCGATCAATCTTGGGCTGAAATTCCTCATTTAGTTTTATAGGGTGAGGTCGGGGGCCTACTACCGACATATCTCCTAGAAAGACATTGATGAACTGTGGTAATTCATCAATGGAAGTCTTTCTTAACACTAACCCAATCTTAGTAATCCGGTCGTCATTTTTTCTAGCCTGAGTAAATTCAGCATTTTTGTCATAGGCCATAGTCCTAAATTTCCAACATAGGAAATCCCTATTATCTTTTCCGTGTCTTTTCTGCCTGAAAAAAATTGGCCCTTTTGTTTCTAATTTGATTAATAATCCTATAATTGGTACTAACCATGAAAATATGAACGCTATGAAAAGTGAGGAAAAAACCAGATCGAAAGATCTTTTGATGAATTTGTTAATAGCGTTATCTAACGGGATAGCGTTTACCTTGATTACCGGAATGCTACCAAACTGCTCAATAGCTAAATTATAGGAAGACAAGCGACTGAATTGAGAGATTAGGTTAACCTTGATAAGGTTATTTTCTGCGAAATCAATAATGTCTTTTACTTTTTCATTATCCATTTGAGGAAGACAGCAAAATACGATATCCACGCCTTCTTTCTCATAAATCTTTTCTACTTCATCAAAATCTTCATGATTCTCAGCAACATCAACAACTCCGACTGTCCGATAACCTAATTCAGGAAATTCTTTAAAATAGTGCAATAGCGAATCAGATAAATCCCCTTTGCCAAAGATCAATATGTTTCTGTAATTAAAGCCTTTTACTCTATAGTACCTAATCACATAATGCCAAATACTTCTCCAGAAAAGAATGGTTAGCGTGAAGACCAGATAGGTTATGAACAGATATTTCCTTGAATAATCGATAGGTTGAAGGGCAAACCAAAGAGCAAAAACGATAGATAAGTTGATTACAAGGCCAGTAAGAACCTTATTTAAATGATCGAGTAGCCTGGAATTTCGATCGATTTCCTGGAGTTTACTACCAAAAAAAACTGTAACCCAGATAATGTTAAGAAGAAGAAGAAGTACTTGATAGTTTTTTGCAGGGATTAGCTCTCCATATAAAGACTTATGCGCTAAAAATAAACCAATATTTAAACAAGTTAAATCTATTAGCAAAAATAGAAGTGGAAAGTATTGTGAAAATCGGTGACGGGACATTCTCTAGTTAGGGTTAATATAACTATAAAAAAAGTAAAGAATCACCAATAAGCAGAGTAATGATTTAGAACTAATAGGTCAGCGTTGATATACTTCTAATAACTTTTGCTCTTGGAATTTCCACCCTAAGTTATTTTCCATTCTCTTTCTACCAAAAGACCCCATCTGTATTTTGATATGTTTATCTGCATCACAAAGTTCAGTTATTTTACATGCAAAATCCTTAATATCATTTGGTATTGCATATAATGAAGCTTCAAGTGCCGATCTTTTCCCTTCCAGGGTTTCATATTGAATAATTGGTTTGCCAAGAGCCATATATTCCAGGATTTTGTTCATCGTTGACTTGTCATTCAATGAATTAAGTGGGTCAGGATTAACACAGATGTCACAAGATGAAAGGTAAGACAATAGGTCATCGTCCGAGACGCGTCCAGTAAAATCAATGAATTTGGCTAGTCCAAAATCTCTCGTAAGTTTTATCAAATCATCAAAACATGGACCACTCCCAACAAGACAAAAGTGGATATCTACTCTTTTCATCTCATTGACAATTATATCTACTGCTTTTATTAAATGATCAACTCCATCGGATTCGCCCATTACTCCTAAGTACCCAATTAGAAATTTTCTGCCTTTTTTATGATCAGGATTGGGTTTTTTAGCCGTGAAAAAATCCAAGCTCGGACTGCTTCTTACGACCTGAACACATTTAGGATTCTTACCCCCCCGTGAAATGGCTATTTCTTTATAAGATTCATTAGTGGAAATGACTTGATCTGCCGTTCTGAAAGTTAATTTCTCGGCGATCCGTAACACATAATGAAAAAAACCCTTTTTCCCGAATTTTGATTCGTATAGTTCTGGATTCAGATCATGATGATCAAAAATGACTTTTGATCGATAAAATAACTTAAACCAAACTGCTACAAGAAAAAGAACATCTGGTGGATTACAGATTTGTATAATGTCAAAACCTCTCTCACGCCTTATCTTTCTTGCTAGCCTGAATTCATGAAAGAGTGCATATGAATATTCTTTTAAATAACCAAGCACTGAGCTCTTCTCAGGTGGAAGATCATGTCGGTAAATATAAATCCCATCTATTACTTCAAACTCTTTATCAAAACCTTTGTCTTTAGGGCAAATGATTGATACTTGATAACCATTTGATTTCAAGGTTTTAGATTCCATCCAAACCCTCCTATCGAAAGGTAGAGGAAGATTCTCCACTATAATAAGAACTCGATTTTTACCAGGCAATTCCTCTATATTTCAGATATTCAACTTTCTCTCTATAGATACCGGTGAGATCTAGGATCCATGTTTCCCCTTTCACCTGCTCTATGATCTGCCGGAACTCTGCAGCACCATGAGTAACAATAATCAGCTCAGAGTGATCGATCAAGTCCCAAGGAGATGAAACAATCATCTCTGAAAGATGAGGAATCTTGGACGAAATATAATCTAAATTTGTTCCAATCAATTTGCTTTTCTGAACTGCAGAATCCAGAATTCTAAGAACAACTCCTTTACCGAGCAACTTTTCGGCCAGAGTCACAGATGGGCTTTCCCGAAGATCATCGGTGCCGGACTTGAATGCCAATCCCAAAATTCCGACCTTTTTTGCGTTAACGTCCATTACCATCTTCATAGCCAAATCTATCTGCGCCTGATTACTTTCAGCTAATGAAGAAACAAGTGGAAGTCTAATCCCATTTACCTTCGAAAAGTATTCAATGGCCCTCACATCTTTTGGCAAACATGATCCTCCATATGCAAAACCTGGCTTCATATAGGCTTTAGATATGTTGAGTTTTTCATCTGATACCAATATATCCATTACTGTACGGCCATCTACATGCAGATGATTTGCTATACGTCCAATTTCATTTGCAAAGGCGATTTTTGTCGCATGCCAAAAATTTGCTGCATATTTGATTAATTCAGCTTCTTGTGGACTAATCTCATGAATTGGAGCATCAACCGTTGCATAAAGCCTTCTTACAGCATCGATTGCTATGATATCTTCACTTCCAATTATAGTATAGGCCGCCTCATCAAAATCCTGTATGGCTGTTCCTTCTCTTAAAAACTCCGGATTAAAACCCATATGAAGTTTGATTCCAACAAATTTTGATCTAAGATGTTCTTCAATCTCTGTAGTAGTACCTGGAAAAACTGTACTTCTAATAATTAGTGTATGGTCTTTTTCAAGTTCATAAACTACTTGAGCGATGTCTTCGCAAACTCGTCTGACATAATGTAAATCAAGTGCACCATCCTCACGACTTGGTGTCCCCACACTGACCACAGAAACATCGCTTGACTCAATAGCTTTCTTAATAACAGAAGTTGCTGTTATTCTTGATTGATTCAATCCTCTTTTTAGTAGCTCATTAAGACCTTTCTCAACAATAGGTGGAATACCTTTATTTATTTTGTCGATTTTGTCTTGATTTATGTCTACACCTATAACATTTATTCCATCACGTGCAAAACAAACCGCAGACACTACTCCAACATATCCCAGGCCAAAAATGCTTACCGTCATTATTCTAAAATGATTTTATTGCTTATAGAAGCAGGTAAAGATATGACTCCATTTAGTACTAAGGTATTTGTTCGATTCTTTATTCCGAATTTCGGCGAATACCATCCACCGTCGTCTGATCCAGCAATTAATTTCGCATGAAGAGATTCGTCAGGTTTTATGATAACTTTGATAATCCCCATCTGGCAAATGACTAATATTTTATCAAAATTGATCTCTACATCAGGATGAAAATGAAACCTGATGTCTAATTGATATTTACCTCCACCAATAAGTTCATCCCTTATCTCAATTCGCCCGTCCCCCCAAGTAAACTCTCGTATATGACCAACACCCAAAGAAGAGTAACCATCCTCTGTAGCTTTAATCTTTTTTTTATTTAGGTCGAAGCTTAGGAGCTTAGCATTTGCCTTACGACTCCATAAAAAGGGCCCTGCTTGAGTGGATTGA
Source organism: Bacteroidota bacterium (assembly GCA_038746525.1). Lineage (GTDB taxonomy): Bacteria > Bacteroidota > Bacteroidia > Cytophagales > Cyclobacteriaceae > Ekhidna. The sequence goes on along the minus strand of JBCDKO010000073.1, from coordinate 15,180 downwards.
TCTTGACCGTAGATCGATAGAGCGTTATGAGCATGGACACTTCGAAAATATTCACGCCAGTAAAGGTCTGTGTGATAACAGTAGGTACCAGGGTCAATGATGAAAGGTTGTTTATCGATGGCTAAGGTAAAGGATAAAGCATCAGCATGTCCATGAGCAGCCAACCCTCGCATTCCCAGTGGTCCAAAATCAAACAACCCAGCATAAGAATGATTTGCATTTTTGTCATGATAGATTAATAAACCAGCATCTTCATAGATGTAAGAACTTGGTTGTATGGGTTTTGCTTCTGCGTGACGACACTCAAAAAGTTGTGCAAGGAAAGAACCCCTATCCGAAAAAGATGTTCGGAGAAACTTATTACTTAGATCAAATAACCAGTCAGACCTGCTAGAATCCATGGATTGTAATTGAACGGCCATTCCTTCATCTCCGTCTCCGTAATTGGGCAAAAATCCAACGGTACTTTCAACTTTGTCTACAAACTGTAGCATATTCTTTAGAATATTTCGATATTTCTCTGAAAAGGCCTGATTATCTGCTATCACAGTCAAGAGACAGAATTCTATAACAAAAATCTGGTAGGAAAATGCCAATTCTTTGTTTATCCCACTTACATAAGTTTGCCTATACAATTCCTTTTCAAGTTTTTGTTGAGCAAACTTTTTCCACTTAGCAGACTCTTTGAAGATAGGAAAATAGCATGTTGAAATAAATAATCCAGCCATTTCGCCTATTAAGTGATTATTAGCCGAAGATCCTACAGAATATGTTTTTATGATGAATTTTTGATGCTCATATACAGATTTCCAGAGGAATCCATCTTTACTAAAAATTTCATCAAAATATTGAGATCCTTTTAGCAATATAAATAGATAACTCCACGCTATCAGTCTAATTCCTTGCTCAAGAGGGTGAGTCCAGTTCACACCAATCAGATAAGGGTTCTGTTCAATCCATGACCTTAATTGATCTTTTATTTCCTTGGCATAGCGTTCCTCTCTTGTTAAGAAAAATGCCATTCCCAACACTGTCAAATGATGATGCCGATTTTTTTCCCATATATTTTTAATGTTCCCAACTAAGTGTTCGTTTCGATGATTAATAGAAAATCCGAAGGTGATTGGTGCCGATAGATTAGAAACCGGATCCTTATGCCAATCAATCATCTCTTCTCTACAATCTAATCCAAAGAACAGCCAGTGATGCACCATATAGTGCTCAGCTTCTTCAATAAGCTTATTTTGTTCTGGGTAATTCTTCTGAGGTTGGATAGGATACTTGAGACTAATGTTGCTCTTTAAAGATACATTATAAGATGGAATTCTTTTTTTCCACCACCATTTATGAAGTTCAAGTTTGAAACGGTAAAAAACTTCACTAAATGACATCACCTTAACCCTTTGTACCATCCATGAAATGTTGCTAGTGTTAAGCTTGCTCATCCCAAAACTCTGACAGATAGATTAATCGCGCTTCTTGCAAAGATTTATGAATTGCTAATGTGGTAAGTGTAGTGTCAAAGAGTTCATCAATCGAAAATGGAAAACTTTTATCGCCTTTAGTCGCCAAAATGAACTCATCCAGTTCCTTTTTTTGACCTTTGTCTATAACTCTTAATGATTTCTTTTTTGAAGACTTATTATCATAGAATTGAACAGATTGAAAATTATTCATGACAGCTGACTTACCACCTCCATGTAACTCAAAATATTCTTTGGGTAACTTATTACCTCCTTTGGTAAGATATTGTAGTGTTGCTACAGAACCATTATCATATTTTATAATTGCTGACATATTGTCAAAATCATCATAAGTAGAGTGATCATGACTTAATGATTGAGCAAAGACTGATACTGGTCTTGCTTCTAGGATATACGAAAGTGTGTCAATAAAATGACCACCTTCACCAATGAATCTAGTACCCTCAGATGCGTCCAAATACCATGATCCTTTATCCATTTTTCCTGCATGTACTCTGTAACTCGCAGTAAATAAAATTGATTTTCTGGAAGACCAATTATTGGCTATTAGCTGAATTGCGTTGGAAAATCTCCTATTAAATCCGACTTGAAGGCGTGAATTACCCGATTCAGCAATGGCATTTCTAACTTCTTCCAACTCTGTTTGATTTATAGCCAGAGGTTTTTCAACGAAAACAGATTTATTAGCTCGAAGAGCGGAGGCTACAAACTTTGCATGGGTTTTATGTCTAGTAGCAATTAGAATTGAATTTATATCTGGCTCTGCTAGGGTAGAATCTACGTCGGTAGAGTGATTTTGAAACCCAAATTTTACTTTGGCACCCTCACCTGTTAATGAAGATGTGGTATTTACGGTATGAAGATTCACAGCACTATTTTTCCTAAGATAAGGTATCAGCACACTTGACGCATAGTTACCAACTCCAATAACCGCAAGACTTACCAAATCCTTCTTTATATATGTTGTCTGAGAATCACTTGCAACTGTTGACTTAGTTTCCAACGCGGTTTTTCTATAATCAAACAATACTCCAATCCCAATATTGTCGCCAGAGGCAAGCCTTTCATATAACTCCGGTGCATTATTAAATGAAAATCGATTCGAGATTAGCTTATTAAGGCAAATCAATTTTTTATCCAAAAGATATAGAAAGGATTCAATATTTCTGTTCTCTGTCCATCTAACATATCCAATAGGATAGTCTATTCCACCTTCTTCATATAGTTGATCATAGCGCCCAGGACCATAAGACCTAGAAAACTTGACTTCCAGTTCTTTTTCATAGTAATCCTTCCAATCCAAATCCATCTTAGTCTTTCCGACAACAATTACTTGACCTCTATCACGTGCTATTTGTACCGCTAGTTCCGCTGGCCCGTTAGATGTTCCACCAGCTGTTATAAATATACAATCAATGCCTCTACCTTTGGTGGCCTTCTCAATGGTTGGCATAAGTTCATCATCAGATGGGTGCATAGCTATTTCTACTCCGTGCTTTTTAGCTAGTTCACATTTAGAAGGATCTAAATCTAAACCAATTACTCGTATTCCAGAGGCATTTAGGATTTGAACCAGTATCTGTCCAATTAATCCAAGACCTATAACACATGCAATTTCACCCAATTGCATATTTGATTGACGAAATCCCTGCATAGAAATAGCTCCTACTGTTGAAAAAGCTGCTTCTTCTAAATCAACATTTTTAGGTATCTTAACTGCTAGATTGCTAGGTACAAAGTTTACTTCAGCATGATTTGCATAGCCAGCCCCTGCACATGCGACTCTATCACCAACTTTAAATTCAGTTATTCCATTTCCGACTGCTTCGACAATACCTGATGTTGAATAACCTAAAGGTGTCAACGAATCGAGCTTATTCATTACTTTACTATAAGTCGCCCAAAGGCCCTGTTGTTGAACAGATTGGATGACCTTCTTTACTTGATCTGGTCTTGCCTTTGCCTTTCCTAAATAAGAAAGCTTTCCTTCTTTGGCTTTCATTCCTTCTGTTCCGAGTGAAATTACACTATAAGTGGTGCGAACTAAGATACCGCCATTCTTGAGAGAGGGTTTTGCAACATCTTCAATTTTTATTCTACCGGATTTATAGTTCTGACTAACCTGCTTCATTAAATTAAATTGTTATAAAAGTAGTGGTTATTGTTTCGACAGAAACAACTCTTCAAATCTTTGTAAATAAAGGGTATCCGAGTATTCTACTTTGAATATTTCACGGCTTTTATCACCTAACCTTTGCCTCTTGTTTTGATCAGCAATTAAACTATTAAGAGCTTCGGCCAAAAGCGTAGGATCTTGCTTATCAATAAGAATTCCATTTTCATCATTCCTGACCATGTCAGAAACAGATCTCCAATCTGTGCCAATCAAAGGCAATCCAAAGGACATCGCTTCCAAAAGCACGACTGGAAAATTTTCATTTTCATAATTGGTTGGAAAGCAAAAAAAATCTGCCTTGGCAAGCTTATCGTACTTATTTTGACCAGTCAATATCCCATGAAATCGTACATTAGTTTCACAATACGAAGGATGATTTTGCACCCATCTTTTGAACTTTTCGTCTTTAAATCCACCAACAAAGTTCAATTCAAATTGAATTTTTTTTGCAAGTAAAATCTGAGCAGCATCAAGCAGGCATGCGACTCCCTTAGATCGATAAAGATTACCTAGGTATAGAATACTTACAATATCATTTTTTTTCACTCTTTTCTTGGAACTAAAATGGTCAACTACCCCGTACGGAATTATTCGAGTTTCTTTTGAATTCAAAAAATCAATATCTTTTATATTTCCGTTACTTAAACAGACACAAGTATCTGGATTTCCGTAGGCCATTTTCATAAGTTTCTGGAGAAACCTACTTTGCTGGTTGTAGAAATTCTGGAGTCCAAGTGCATGGAAATGAAATATCAATTTTTTCTTAAATGATCTAATAATTAACAACGTGATGATATCGCGTATTACGGGTATTTTATTGTGTCCTGCAGGAGGATAATATACTGCATCAATTTTATCTAAAAAAAGATGCTTGATCCCCTTAAAAATTACTCTTAGTAAGGAGATGACCTTTGATACACTAAGCTTACCGATCTGTGTAAGGTCCGACGAATAGTTCATCGGCACATGAATTAATTCAACACCCTCATAATGATAACCCAACAACTTTTGAATCATAATAGATTGACCATGATATGGAGGTGGGATTTGTCCAAAAAAAAGAATACTAATCTTCACTTTCTAAAAGTTGGATTTTGAATGAAATGAAAGATAAGGTAAAGAATGGAACTGTTACATAATGATAAAGAATAACGTTATCAGTTAACATTAACATATTTATATACAAAGGGAAAAAGAGGTATCTATAATTTTTCAAAGCAGTAAAGGATTGGTATAAGAAATAAAACCATGTAATAAATAATAATATTCCGAATTCCAACATAAGTCTTAGAACATCAGAGTGTGGGTTATACCCAAGACCTTCGTACTGAGGAAAATTTCTTAAATATAGATTAACATGACCTATACCGTTCCCAAAAAGAAGTGATTTATAATTTGCTAAAGCTGATAGATTCGAGTAAATCCCTAACCTACCCATTGCAAAAGCATCTAAGGAAATTCCAAAATAAAATCTAGTTAATGAATCTAATATGTCACCATATACAATATCATACACAACACATATAAAACTCAAATTCATCAAAAAAATACAGCAGATAGTTATTGACCATCGAATTTTCTTTGGAAATGTTCGAACCACCACTAAAGTAGTTAAGATGATAATCGAAGATAGAATTGCAATGCGTTTCGATAATAAAAATAGAAGCAAAATCGAAGGGAGAATTAACCAACTCTTTTTTCTCACAATTGCAAAAACAAAAACCAAACCCATCAAATGAGATAAGCCACTCTCGAAAGGTGATTTTGAATATAAAATGTTAAATGATTGGAATATGAACTTGTCAAGGTTAACAATAATATGAAACAGTCCTGGTAATATTAAAATCGCACATATAAAGTTCTCCGATCTTAATAAACTTTTTTTATCCCAAACATCTCTTGAGAATAAAACACCAGTATATAATGGAGGAAGTAGAAGAAGAAACAGTTGATTATAAAAGTATCCATTTTGTATGTTTTTCAAATTAAATACAGTTGTTAATAATGTTATGATAAGGTAAAGCACTAACCATCTTTTTAGTTTGTTAACAATTATGAATTTGCCTTGCCTAGTGATCAAGAAAAGCACAACTACTAATGATAAATATAAATAAGATAGATAATGCGGATTTGCTAATGGCAGATAACTTGCGAAAGAGAAGATTAAGACATAAATAAGAAAGAACTTTGTTTTCAATTTCAATTCAAATAAATTAATATTTATTCAATCACTTTTTAATTCCGATGCAATCATTTTTCCTACATCTTCAATATTAATGAGCTTGTCAAAATCAGTGGTGAATTCTTTATAAGTATTATGCATCATTTGCATCTTAATATCAAAATCTTTAGCATCAAGAGGATCAAATATATAAGTTGGTTCCAAAAGTTCTTCTGATGCTCCAGCGTATTTTGAAGAAAGCACTGGCAAATTAGACCATAATGCTTCATTGACAACTAAACCCCATACATCATGGAGTGTTGGAAAAACCATAAAATCAACAGCATTGTAATATTTTGGTACTTTATGTGAAGGAATAGAACCCAAGAAATATACTTGCTTCAATTGGTGATTTGCCACAATTGATTGATAGCGGCTTTTTTCAGGCCCTTCGCCAATTATTATTAATGAAAACTGATACCCATTTTTTCTCAATCTTGAAATAGAGTTCAATAATAAGTCTAACCCCTTACGTTGAACCAATTCTCCCACGAACAGAATCTTGGGAGCTGGATAATTAAGCCAAACGAAAGATTTATTGTTAAAAAAGAGTTGCTCATTTATAGTATTTTGAACTTGTAAAATTCTGCTTCGCTTGATTCCAATACTTAACAAATAATCTGTTGAAGTCTTTCCATAGCTTATCCATTTGGGATATTCTTTAAAAAAGTTTCTCAATATTTTCTTGAGCGGAGAAACATTTCGTTCTGTATAAACAGTTCCCCCCCACCAAATCCACAAAGGTTTTCTCGTTGCTAAGCAATACAATAATGCGGATAGAGATCTGAACCCCATTTCATTTGAAATGATAAAATCAGGTCTATATATCATCAGATCGAACAAGTATCCTGGGTTTATATGCAAATAGTTTAATTTAAATTTTTGGCCTTTTCTTGTGATTGCATACTTGAATACAAAACCAAATGATTTTTTTGATCGGAAGTCTCTCAGATCAGATTGAGAGGATTTAAAATAATTTCTATTAGACTCTAGCCGAGAATAAAAAACCTTAACATCAAAAAAACAACCCAAATAGTTATAGATAGGTATCCGGGAAGGGACAATTTGATTCGTTAAAATAGCGAGCTTATTTTTCTTCACTTCAAAACTTGCTTTTTTGTTATTTAATTTTTACGTCTTGATGATTTTATCTCTGTAAAATTTTAAGTCACTAAATTTTTTGAAAAAGAATATAAATCACCTTGCCCAAAGATTTGAAAACTTTGAAATATTGAGAATCTAAGAAAAATGAGTAACAATTCTTTTTATGCTCTAATAGCAATTTTCATCTACATGCTCGGAGTTTTCTGACCTTTTGAACATTTGGCAACAAATGTTGGTATTGGACAATAGCAAACTTAAGATCAGTTTCATGTAAGAGCTTGCCCCAAAAGAGTTTAACAGTAATAAATCGATTGAACAAGGCACTTAGTAAATATGAAAAATGGGGGTTAGCATTCATATGAGCACATTTGGATAATCTAATCTGTTGATTCGTAGTGTTTACTTTATATAAATGATCCATTTTCCCTGTTGGCAGCTTGCTAGAGCCATTTATTAAAAGCCTAATTCTATAAAATTAAATCTTCCTAATTTATTCATTTCTATTTAGTGTCCAAAAAGCAGTCATGTAATGTTAATGTAGTTGTTAATTAATTCAATTTGAGCCTCTGACAATTTACCATAAACATCACATTCCATTTCATACTCAGGATTTTCATAATACAACTTTTGTAATAGTTTTCCAGAATGCCAAACAACAGGCATTCTTCCAAGATAGGAAGCCCACATACTGTAAGTAGAACCGGATGTGATTAATAGGTTCGACTGAGATAATCCAATCATATCTCCAATCGGTGATCCAAAATCTAACCTTTTAACGTTTTCTAAACCAAGTAATTCTTTTAGTTCATAATCTGTTCCATCTGAAAAAATGAAAACTTTAAATTTTTTATCTAGTCGAGATCTTATTTGATTTATCATTTGAACGTACCATGAAATTCCAAGCCTCATATTATTCAATTTAATATCCTTGACATTTGTTGCTTGACCAAAATCACCTAATCTAACATGAGCGGAAATGGAACGGCTAAAGTCAAATTCCAGAGCTTTTTTATGCTTTTCCTTCACAATAGCAAGTAATTCATTTTTTATAAAGTGATGCTCTTTAGAAATATATTCAAAATGATCATCCATACCAGATACAAGTACAACATGATTTTGAAATCTTCTATTTAGGTTCCGATTCTTGGATATTGATTCTTCGAAAGAGTTTCTGTTAATCTTCGGTTTACAAAGCATTATTATCAGTTTCATTAATCCTGATATACTTTTCTTATCCTTTTTAAATAACCCGATATTATGCCTTTTTAGATGCTCCAAAAAATATTTGTTTTTAGTAATGTTAAGCTGAAGCCACGTAGGAGAAATAGGGATAGCTCCAAACTCTTTAACAAAGACCTTAAATTTCGCCCATACAAATAAGTTATTACCAAGACCAGAACCGGTCAAACGAAAAAAGAAATAATCACCGTATCTACTTTTGAATTTAGGATATGCATAAAATTTAAAATGCTCAGCTGTTCCTAATTTGTTTTGCTTTAGAGGCATAAAAAACAACAATTATTGATTTAGTAAACTCACTGATTATCAAAGAGTAGGCAATACCTGTAAGCCCATAAAAAGACAGAAATAATATTAAAAGTAAAATGTTGATTGCCATCCCGATCATATTTACTTTTAAAAATATTATATCCTTTTTAGAGGCGACAAACCATAGGATTCCAATCATTTTGTTGAGAATGAATAGAGGAATTATCCATATCATCAAACGAAGAATATCAGCTGACTGGATATACTTCATTCCAAATATGAATAGAATAATTTCTTTACTAAAGTATGCTACTAGCATGCAAAAAGGCAAGGACAAACATATTAGTCTTAGAAGAAACTTCTTTTTGAAGGAATCCGCTTCATCAGGGTTATTTATTAGCATTTTGGACAACTTAGGATAAAGCACCCTTAGCAAAGTATTAATGGATATTCTTGGTATTTTAAGTACTTTTTCTGAATTCCCATAATAACTGACGCCGATTGGTGATACAAATAGACCTAAGATAATGACACTTATTGATCCGTATACTAAATCCGACATCTTAGCAAGAAATAAGACAAACGCTTCTTTTGTATAATTGATTATTTCGTAGGTTTTTGGAATAAAGAAAGTCAACTCCGAAAATATTTTATAAAAAAGTACTACGTTGAGTATAACATTAATACTCAAATAGATTAGTAGGACCTTCCATCCCTCTTCAGGTCCATCTATAATTTTCCAAATTAATAAGCCATAAATCAGGTATAAAACTATAGTTAAGAATGAAGGAAAAACCATTTTCTCGATTCCTTGAAAATACCACCAGGGAGTTAAACCTGATATTATTCCTGAGATCACTGCAAGAAATAAAAACAAAGGATAATCTTGTAATGGTGGATAGTTGAAATAAAAAATCAATCCTATTAATAGAATGACCAATGAAAATGCTGATTTTACAATTAATGCAATTGAACCAAACTTGGATAATTCCAAATTTGAAGTTCGATTTTGGGAAACAAATCTTGTCCCGATATAATCAGAGCCAAAATCAATGAGTGGAGTAACAAAGTTCATTATTGATTGACTTAACAAATAAATACCCCAAACATTAGGACCAAGGTTCCGTGAAAGTAGAGGTACAAGAATAAGCGATGTTAAGTTAATAACTAGTTGGACACTCATTAAAGAGAAGAAATTCTTCACTGATTTTCTCCCAATTAGATTCTTTATTTTTGACACTTTATCCTTTCAATCTTTCATATGTTGTGCTAAGTAATTAGTAGTCTGAAACTGTTCCAAATCCTCTGTGTAACGAGTTATATGAAAAAGATACCCATTTGGAGATATTCTAAATATTTGGAAATTTCTATCTGAAAGAAAATAGTAGATTTCTTTGAAAAAATATTTAGAATCGATCGAGGCACCTCCAAATTCGAAGCTAATTAGTCTTATTCCTGCCTTTCTTAAAATTTCTTGAGCTCCATATAGAGCATCCATTTCGAAGCCTTCAACATCTAATTTCAGAAGATGAATTTGATCAATATTGTTTTCCATGCAATAGTTATCAATAGTTGTAATTCTTACTTCTTCCTCAATCTCGTATTCGATTTCATGATGTCTTAGACTTCGTTTTGTCAATGAGGCAATTCCAGAACCCTCTTTATCATAAAATAGGGTTTTGTTTTCTATTTCTCTCCCTAAACCCACATTATTCAGTCTAATTTCTGAATATTCACCAACATTTTCGTTTAATATTTGAAATGTTCTTTTAGCAGGTTCAAAACAATGAATTTCAAAATCTATGTTAATAGACATGTTATCTAAAGTCATTACCGTGAACTGGCCCTGATTTGCACCACCGTCAAATATCACAAGTGGATCCGATTTAAATAGCTTCAGGACTAGTTTAATGATTTTTCTTTCCCCACTAATAGCTGGTCCGGCACCTGTGCCTATACCCATTAACTTTCTTGAGACTTTAAAAACGAAAACCAATAAATTTTGCATGTATTTATTACCTGTGATAGTATATAGAATCCTGAAAACTACTTGCATTTTAAACCATTAAATTGATTATCGTCAGAAGGAATTCAAAAGGTTACTAACAAATTCAATCTCGTTCGTTAAATCGTAATGATGATTCCCAACAAAAAACCCACGTTCGTGTACAAAATTGGCATTATCTAGTTCACCATGTATTGAATAATCAAAGTATTTTATTGCTTTATTCTTGGTGAAATTTCCTGCCACAATAGGTCTACATTCAATACCGCTTTCACTCAATTCATACAATACTTCACTTCTTGATAAAGGATTGTTTTCGGAAAGAATTATAGAAAAACCGAACCAGGAACTATTACCTATTTCTTTCTGCAACAAAAAATTGGGATTATCTTTCATCAGTTCCTTAATTTTCTTTGCGTTAAATCTTCGCCACTTCACGATCTCATCAAGTTTATTCAATTGTTCCTGACCTATCGCTCCACTTATTTCAAGCGGCCTCAAGTTGTATCCTGGAAGTACAAAGTTGAAAGATTCATTAAAAGGATCTTGTGATTTAATTAAAATACGGTTTTTATTCGGGAGGTCTCTTGTCCAACCATGAGCTCGAAGTGAAAGTAGAATATGATAGAGTTCTTCGTCATCTGTTACGACAATCCCTCCTTCCATAGTTGAAATATGGTGACTAAAAAAGCTGCTAAACGTACCAAGAACACCAACTGTACCTGCATGTTTATCACAATAGGTGGCGCCTAAAGATTCACAATTATCCTCCACTAAGAGAATATCTTTATTTTTTATGATATCGTTTATTTTGTCGAAATCATTTGGATTGCCTAAAAGATTCACAGCCATTATCAAACATGTTTTTTCACTCACTGCCTCTTGCAATGCCTCTATATTGAAATTAAGAGTATTAAGGTCTATATCGACAAATTTCAACCTTAATCCGTATTGATACAGTGGGTAATATGTAGTCGCCCAGGATACTGCCGGAACTATTACCTCATCACCTTTTTTCAGATTATATCTTGTAGAGTAGATTAAAGAAGAAATGGCAATGAGGTTAGCTGAAGAACCAGAATTTACCATTATAGCAAATTCAGATCCGATATAAGAAGCAAATTGCTTCTCAAACTTTTTGACCTCTGGCCCCATAGTAAATCTATCTGATTTTATTACACGATATATAGCATCATATTCCCTATCATCCCAGGTACTGTTTGCTAATGGAAGCCTAAGTTTATTGTTCATTTTTTTTAAAGAAATTGTACGTTAATTCAATTCCCTTATCAAGAGAAGTTGGAGATGACCATCCAAAATTACTTTGAAGAGATATATCTACCAGTTTTCTTTTCATACCAACAGGTTTAGAAAGATCAAAAGTAAATTCTCCATCATACCCTATTACATCAGAAATTACTTGATAATATTCTCTTATAGAGCGGTCTTCTCCTATTCCAATGTTCATAAGATCAGGCAAATCATTAAACTTATTAATAGATGTCCAAATGAAATCCGCTAAATCACCAGCATACATAAACTCTCTTCTTGCCTTGCCATTACCCCAAATTTCAACACTAGGTAGTTTATTCATTTTTGCAACATGAATTTTTCTTATCACCGCAGGAATCATATGTGATGATATTGGATCAAAGTTATCCCACATACCATACAGGTTACAAGGTATAATTGTCTTGTAGTTGAAAGATTCATAGGAATCTACGATGAAACGACATAGAGAAACTATAAATATCTTTGCTAAGGCATAGCCTTCATTTGTAGGCTCTAGCTTACCAGTCATCATCATCGACTCTTTCAAACTGCCCTCAACATTTTTTGGATATATGCACGAACTTCCTAAATTGAGTAGATTGTTAATTCTACATTTTTGAGCTGCTAGCACCACATTTTTTCCTATCTCAGTATTTTGAATTAGGAATTCAACTTGATTGGACATATTAGCCGCTATTCCACCTACTAGACCAGCACTGTGTATTATTAAATCAGGCTTTTTAAGATTGATATATGCTAAAACTGAATTGAAATCTAAGAGATCCACTTCACTTCTTGGAGGAGCTAAAACCTGTATGTGATTGGGTTTGGAACGGATAAGGTTTTGGCCCACCATACCAGAACCTCCAGTTAACATGACTTTCAATTTATTCTAACTGTGTTTAAGACAATTAACCTTAAGCTTGCTGAAATCTGAGATTACCATATCTTCCACTAATTGATCTAAGTTATAGTTAGGACTCCAATTTAATTTTGCTCTGGCTTTTGATGCATCTCCAATTAGCAAATCTACCTCTGTAGGACGATAATAATTGGGATCAATTCTAACTACAACTTGCCCTGGTTTAACTTCAATTTCAGAATTACTTACTTTTTCAATTATACCAATTTCATCTCTACCTTCTCCATCAAATCTTAATGTTACACCAAGTTGTAAAAAGGATTTTCTTACAAATTCCCTAACTCTAGTAGTCACTCCAGTTGCGATGACAAAATCTTCTGGCTTCTTTTGTTGTAGAATAAGCCACATAGCCTCTATGTAATCTTTTGCGTGTCCCCAATCACGCTGAGCATCTAGATTTCCTAAGAAAAGGCAGCTTTGTAGACCCAAGCAAATTTTCACAGCCGCCATTGTGATTTTCCTTGTAACAAAAGTTTCTCCTCTAATTGGTGATTCATGATTAAATAGAATTCCATTACACGCAAACATCTCATAAGCTTCACGGTAATTCACGGTAATCCAAAAAGAGTAAAGCTTAGCGACTCCATAGGGAGATCTAGGATAAAATGAAGTTGTTTCTTTTTGCGGAATTTCTTTAACCAACCCATACAATTCTGACGTCGAAGCTTGATATATTTTTGTTTTTTCAGTGATTTTTAATAATCGAACAGCTTCTAAAATTCTTAGAGTTCCAAGACCATCTACATTTGCTGTATATTCTGGGGTCTCAAAAGAAACCTTCACATGACTTTGAGCAGCTAAATTGTAAATTTCATCCGGTTGAGTCTCTTGAATTATTTTTGTTAAGTTTAGAGAATCGGTTAAATCTCCATAATGAAGATGAAAATTTTTTCCTCGCACATGAGGATCATGAAAGAGATGATCTATTCTTTTTGTATTAAAGCTAGATGAGCGCCTTTTTATGCCATGAACTTCATATCCTTTTTCAAGTAAAAATTCAGCTAAATATGCCCCATCCTGACCTGTAATACCTGTGATAAGTGCTCGTTTCATTTAACCCTACTTTATCAAGTTAAAAAAGGCAAGAAATAGAGCGAATTACAGCAGCTATTTACTATTGTTGCCTCAATATATGGACTACAAACCTACAAAAAAGGTCGCTATAAATCTGTTTACAGCGAAGCTAAAATACACATCAAAAAAATATGATAAAGTTGACACTCAAATCCTATAGGAGGTCGCTGGGCTTAGCAAAGAGCTTATATATTTTTGAAAAGCTCTTCACTTTTTAAATACATCTAGTTTCCATTCATCTGGATTTTAAAAAAATTAATAATCCTATCTAACTTGGCACCAGTTTCATTCATTAGATCACAAAAAAATGCAGCATGAAATGTCTTTTTTAAAAGTAATATTATCCGATACGGGATACCTGTTTTTTCAGGCTCGCCATTCAGCGTTTCAAAGCCCTGATTAATCCATCAGAGTCGTGGATTTCAACCAGAATTCCATTAGGGATATAGCTTCACTATTTTATTCATAGGCTTTATCGCTGCATTTCTTCTCAAGTTAGTATCTACTGCGTTACATTGCAAAATGGCTTGGACCTTTTGCTGGACGCTTTGCCTGCACTGACGGATCGCGGCGGCCAGCTTGCCTTACTGGGCAGCGGCGATCCAAACTTGGAACACGCCTTTCTAAAGGCCTCGGGCCATCCCAACGTCGCTGTACGGATCGGGTATGATGAGCAACTTGCCCACAAAATGATGGCGGGCGGCGATGCGATTCTTGTGCCGTCTCGGTTTGAACCTTGCGGATTGACCCAGCTTTACGGACTTGCCTATGGCACCTTGCCCGTAGTCGCGCTGACCGGCGGCCTTGCAGACACAGTTATTCACGCCAATCCAATGGCGCTGACCAAACCGGTGGCAACCGGCCTAAATTTCTATCCCATCGGTGCAGAAGCGCTCAGAAACGCACTGTCGGCACTATGTACCCTTTACGCCCAGCCAAAAATCTGGACAAAGCTGCAACGAAACGCAATGAGCCAAAGCGTCGATTGGACGGCCTCGGCCGAGCGATATGCAAGTTTGTACAGTGACCTGATGGAATGATCCAAAAAAGACTGTCGGCGGGACGCCCCTATCCCTTGGGCGCTACTCCCTATGCGGATGGCGTGAACTTTGCGATTTTTTCGCAGAACGCCAGTAAAGTGACCCTTTGTCTTTGCGACGAAGACGGAAATGAAACAGATCGTGTCGACCTGCCCGAGCGAGACGGGCATGTGTGGCATGGATTTCTGGCCGGGCTGCGACCTGGCCAGAAATACGGGTACCGTGTCGACGGGCCCTATGCCCCAAAGGCAGGTCACCGGTTCAACGCCAACAAGTTCCTGATTGATCCCTATGCCAAGCAATTGACAGGCCATGTGATCTGGGATGACGCACTTTATGGCTATGAGGTTGGCCACAAGGACGGCGATCTAAGCTTTGACACACGCGACAGCGC
>JBCDKO010000072.1:0-19814 GCA_038746525.1 Bacteroidota bacterium | reverse complement strand
TGTTAATCGGGGATGATTCACGGTGAAAAAGTTCACGTATTAAGTGTAAAACGACCCGATTTTTTTTAAAAAACACACACATTATGAGACTTAGGGTATCCTACTAAGGGATACCTTTCTATACAGGTATTTGTGAGTTATTTAAATGCGATTGCCCTGTTGTGGGCTTCACTTCTTTAGGTTTACCCCTTATCGGCTTTTTTCTTTTTGCCTCTTCCTTTAACCCGGCTAATGCTTACCGAACCATTTTCTTGAACCTGTTTTGGGTTCGGGTGAGGTAGCTTTTGGCGATAGGCTGGCTTTGATCCACTTTGTGCCTGGCACTGAGCAGCAAGTCGATCATTGGTTGTGCCCAGCTCAACAGATCCTTTTCCTTGATATAAATCAGTTCTCGTAAGATATGTGTATTACATAACCCATGGCCGTAGGCATAGCCAGAATAAGAATCAAATCGATCATGCGCCAACGTGCCTTGATAATCAGGAAGGATATCAGCGCGTTCCATCGCTGCTTTGCCTCGGTTACGATCCAGACGATAGGCGGTAAATCGGTCATTGCTGGCCACATGCATCCCATGCAGTTTTCCTGCCACTCGAAGGCTTCTCTCATCACTATGGAGCACTTCTCCCTTCTGCAAGGTGGCTTTGACCCAGGTTTGAAAACCGGAAAGATCCTTTTGGGCTTGCTTTTCAAAATTGAACAGGCTACCCCCCGAAATAGCACAATGAAAGTAGTCTTGAAAAAACTCCCTGATGCGGTGATAGGACAATAACTGGTAGTTTTTAAGGTACATCGCCATGCTTCTGACCCTTGGATCGTATTATTATGGAAAAGCAAGTAAAGAAGCCAACCAGTGGGTCGATAAAATCATGAATTGGTTGAAA
This sequence comes from Bacteroidota bacterium, assembly GCA_038746525.1. GTDB lineage: Bacteria > Bacteroidota > Bacteroidia > Cytophagales > Cyclobacteriaceae > Ekhidna. The sequence continues at coordinate 18,930 of JBCDKO010000072.1, read as the reverse complement.
GAGGACCAATCCGAGGAAATACTTCAGGAACTCAAGATCCTGCTCATCAAAAATGAATCCATCGCATAAACGTGTGACCAATTACATCAGTATCTGAAAATCAACCAACAGTGTATCAGATATTGCACGTTTATAAAAATGGGAATATCCATCGGTTCAGGACCCATTAAGTCTGCTCATCGAACATCATTCAACAGCGACTGAAGCTATCCGGGCAGGGATGGATCCAACAAGGTACTCAACAAGTAGCTAATCCAACCCGCATTCATGTTGCGTTTCATTCGTATGACCTTTGAAAGTTGTATGAGAGAAACGGAACTACTAATTTAGTAATGTCAAGATAGATCACATATATGACACTTGTCAAACCTTCATGAATTAATATACCTAATCACATGAGAAAATACTTTACCTTGATTCTATTGTTTGTTTTATTGTCTTCACATGAGCTTTTTCTGAAATCCGATTCATATTTCTTGGTAGAAAACAGCTCAGCTAAACTATATCTCTTTAATGGGACCTTCGATAAAAGCGAGAATATCATAACTCGAGATCGAATTATAAGTCCAAAAATCATCGGAATGGATTATGATTTTAAACCTTCGGCCGATGATTACTATGATCAAGATAAAATTACGTATCTGAAGTTCAAAACAGGTAAAAAAGGGACTTACACAGCAGGAATTTCTACTAAACCTAATACTATAGAACTAAGTGGTGAAGATTTCGAAGACTATTTGGAACATGAAGGCTTGACAGAGATAATTTCAGATAGAAAAACGAAAGGAATATCAAATAAACTAGCCGTTGAAAAATACTCGAAGCACGTTAAAGCAATTTTTCAAGTCGGGAATATAAGAACAGATCATTTTTCTGTTCAACTAGATTATCCGATAGAATTTGTGCCCTTAGAAAATCCTTACAAACTATCAGTAGGTGACAAGATGTCATTCAAACTTGTGTTCATGGGACAACCTCTTAAAAATCAAACCATACATGTGAGCTCACGCAAAAACCTACAAAATAAAGGAGAAAAAGAGCTTTCTTTCAAAACAAATAAAAATGGCGAATTCGCATTTGAAATTACTAATAAAGGTCATTGGTATGTTGCAACAATTCATATGATGGAAAGTGAAGAAGAAAATCTTGATTATGAATCGAACTGGGCTACGCTAACCTTTGAAATAAAATAGCTTCACAACAAATAATTGCATATTTATCCAAGTAATTATTTGAATTGCATCTTAAATCAGATTCTTTTTATAAGAGATCCCTGACATTTTTAATGATGTCATATTTGGTCATTAAGTTCATTGTCTATCGAAAAATCGTTATAGATCTCAGATTATCGTAAACAAAGCAAAAATTGTGTAGATCAGGGTTAGTTATTTTTTATTAACCCTTTCAATTTTACGATGGCTTTTTGATTACTCTCAATTTTGATATTTTCAATGATATTCTTCTTTTCCTTCGTGGTAAGATGCCAACTCAGGGATGCCCTTTCCACTTCTGTCGTAGATTCACTTTCATGGAAGGAATCGTATGATATCTCTACTAAATTCAAATCACCTGCAAACCAATCATCCATCGACTCTACGCGAACATCATTATTAATATCCTGCATATTGGTAAAATTGTTGTAGACACTGGCAATGGGGTAAGTGATCCTATCGATAATGGATGAGTTAGGAGCAGGCTCAATGGGTGAATTGAATTTACTATCCCTGATTACTAATAAAATCACTCCATCAGTATTCTTAGTTATCCAATCCTTAAAGACGTTGATAAACCTGATTGCATCAGAGATGCCAAAATTATCCGATATACCAGCATCCATTATCTCAATTCTGGGGTGAGTAGGAAGACTGATATTTGGAGTGATGTAAGGAAAAGATGCGGACATCCTAAGCGCCGACAAGAAACTTAAATCCTCTGGATTGTTGCTTTTAAAAAACGCTTGAAAGTCTACACCTCGGATTTTTTGCACTGAATCTTCTAAAACTTTAGACGAGGTTCCCAAAAAGGAGATCGGTTGAGAGGATATATATAATTTTCTTCCATCATTAGCTATGGTTGGCGACATAATTAGCGTTGGAACAATTGCATCATCTTCTAGCGATCGATAATCCGAAATACGTTTGTTAAAAACACCTCCAAGATTCTTATTAAGGTTTATCTCAAAAGTATACCCACGATCTACGTTATATTCTCTACCTGCATATTCATGGGTTTGCATTTTGAAAAAGAGGTCATTTACTAATAAACTAAAAATTACCGGGTTTAAATTATCCTTACCAATGTTAATTAGCATTTCATTACTCTCTGGTTTTAGCGCAATTTGTCTATCTCGCAAAAACATTTCCCGGTAATATGCAGCTCCAATCAATCCGCCCGAAGCTCCCGATATCAGAAAGGTTTGATTCATTAGTTTTCCATCCAAAGCCCTATCTGCTTCCAAAATCGAATTGACAGCCCACAATGCTGCTCTCTGGCCACCACCACTCGCGCATAGAAAGATCATTTTCTCCTTCTTTGGGTTTTTAAATTTTCCTTTCCAGTTTTCCAAAGTTTCAAGCATATGGAAATAATCATGGATATATTGTTCTTTGGAGTGTATTTTTGAAAGCTGATCCAGAGAGTAATCAGCCTTTGTGGTATCGTAGTTAAGACCCGTTGCTTCGTTAATTCCTTTTCCTAAACCTGTCTTTATTCCGGTATTCACCAGTGCAAAAATTCCTAATGCAAATGCAAGTCCCCATTCCTTAAACCAGTAACTAATTGCCCCAACTAACATAACGGCAATGGCAAAAATCAGAAGTGCACTGGCCGCCGCTGGTATTTGTAAAAATGGGTTGTTCATGAAAAAACCAAGTAATAGGATTACTCCAATTATAATTAACTCTACGACAACAGAATTAAAGTGATTTTGATCAAAGACCTTCAATATGGCTTCTTTGTTCTTAAAATCTATTATGCGCTTTGTCGTACTAAGTTTGAGTTTTAAGTCAAGATAACTTGTCACATGATAGCGATCTTCTTTGTTTTCGCGAAATTTATTCATCACTCTCTCACGACTGACAATATTCTTTCTTAGCTGTTTGTCAACACTTCCCGTTAAATACTTAAAGATGTCTTTATTGGTAAATCTGAAATAAAGTATCATCAAGACTTGCAAGGCAATAATACCTGAAAAAAGCCCCGATAGATACAATACGATTTCCCACTTTTCAGCAAACTCGTTGTTGAATTGAAACCTGGCGATGAGAAAAATATAGAAAAAGAGAGTTAAAAGAGGAACTAAGCTGTTGTTGATCGAAAATTGTGTGAATGGTCTTTCAAGTACACCGATAAAACGAAAACGATGTGAATCTAATATATAGCTTGTTATATGCCAGGCCATGGTGAAATTGCCAAATGCCAAGCCGACAAAAAAGAAACTCCAGAAACTAACCTCTCCTAAATATTCTGGATTTAGAAAAAGATAATGTATTCCGTATACCTTGCCCAGGCCTCCCGAAAAAGCGGCGATAATAATGATCCAAACAGCGAGAAGAGCCAAGTTTTTTTTGAAGTGGTGAAAGAGTAGTTGAAACGGTAACGAGTAAACTACCTTCTCCAAGAAACGGTGTAATTTGATAGATTTAGTATTCATCGATTGATTATGCGACAAAGGTGGGGGATAAACCTGAGTTAATCGAAACTGTCCTTACGCTCATGGTTTGATGGCTATATTCACACAAGTAGTCACCACTAATTCTATTTCATAATCATGGGAATTAGTTTAAAACCCCGAGAAATCGGGGTTTTTCTTTATCCTATCGCTTGTTCTAAATCGGCTATTAGATCTTCTATATCTTCGATACCTACACTTAATCGGATCAATGAATCTGTAAGGCCAACTTCTAGGCGTTTTTCCTTAGGGATACTTGCATGTGTCATTGTAACAGGATGTCCCACTAAAGACTCTACCCCTCCGAGGGATTCTGCGAGACTGAAGATTTTGAAGCTGCTTATCGTTTTTTCTACTCGCTCAGGCGTGGCTTCTTTCTGAATAAATGAAATCATACCTCCGAACCCCTTCATTTGTTTTTTGGCAACCTCATGGTTAGGGTGATCCTTAAATCCAGGCCAGAATACTTTATCCACTTTAGGATGTAATTGAAGGTAATGAGCGATTTTTTCTGCATTTTCAATATGCCTTTGCATTCTTAGATGCAAGGTCTTTATACCGCGAAGGACAAGGAAACAATCTTGAGGCCCGGGAACAGCACCACTTGAGTTTTGAATGAACGCAAAGTGAGTTTCAAGTTCATCGCTATTTGTTCCCAAAAAGCCCATGATTACGTCCGAGTGCCCTGCAATATATTTTGTAACCGAATGCATGACAATGTCTGCCCCTAAATCTAGGGGGTTTTGCAAATAAGGAGAAGAAAAGGTGTTGTCTACAGCTATTTTACATCCATTTTTATGGCCAATATTTACAATCGCTTCTATGTCCACGATATTAAGCATAGGATTAGTAGGGGTTTCAACCCATATGAGTTTGGTGTTTTCATTGACCGCTTGTTCAACACTGGCAGTGTTTCGCATATCTACAAAATGAAACCGAATACTATACTTTTGAAAAACTTTGGTAAAAAGGCGATAACTTCCACCATAAAGATCTGAGCTGCTGATTACTTCATCACCTGGGTTCAGCATTTTAATAACGGTCTCTGTAGCGCTCATACCTGAGGCAAAGCATCGACCAAATCTAGCATTTTCAAGAGCTGCCAGATTTTTTTCCAGAACATCTCTCGTAGGATTTTGCGTACGAGCATATTCATATCCTTTATGAACTCCGGGCTTATCTTGAACGTAAGTGGAAGTTTGAAAAATGGGGGTCATGATGGCCCCTGTTGATGGGTCAGATTCTATGCCTGCGTGCAAAGCTTTCGTTCCAAATTTCATGCGTATATCGTTCATTTCATGGTGTTATTTAACATATTCTGTAACTCAAAGGGCGAATATATAAATTAAGTTTAGCTCTTTCCTGACTTAATTTTTATTAAACAGAGAAGCCAACTTACCAATGGCTTCATCGGTTTTCATATAACTTGGAGAAAGGGATGGCTGTCCAGGTAAATTTTCGATGTGAAGCGTTTGAGTAGGGAATGCGAAATTAATTCCGATTTCTTTTGCAAGTCTCACAATGCTTATAAGCACTTCATGGCGAGCTTGTAGTTCTTTGCCCCATGTAGGAACACCAAAGAATATATAAAACATAATATCCAGGGAAGATGAAGACATTTCATTGAAATATACATGGTAGTTTTCTTTCCAGGTATGTGGATGATTTTCTACGATCTCTCTCAGACCTTTTACAAAGATTTCTATAAGTTCAGGAGGAGTATCATAGGTAATAGAAATTTTTGTGAAGAAACGACGATACTTTCTTAACCCATGATTATCGATGGTGTTATCTGCTAATTTCCCATTAGGAATATAGATTAAAGAATTCCTAAAAGTTCTTATTCTCGAAGAGCGAAAGCCTACTTCTTCTACAGTGCCGTCTACGTCGCTTGCAGTAATCCAGTCACCAACCTGAAAAGGACGGTCAATGAATATCATAATTGAACCGAAGAAATTCTTTAAAGTATCCTGGGCGGCTAGTGCAAATGCTAAACCTCCAATAGATAAACCTGTGAGTACGGGAAGAATAGGAATGTTTAAGTTGTCAAGAATAAAAAGTGTACCGATAATGATAACAAAAGTCTTGAGGGTCTTGCGTAATAGTGGTACGAGTTGATCATCTAGTGTATTTTCAGTTTTCTGAGCAAGTTTTATTAAAAATAAAGAGGCAATGTTCACAATCCGATAGGCGATAACTGTACCAAACAAAGGCACCATAACACCAAGGATGAGGTTTATATATTTAGAATAGGCAATGGGGAGTTGAAGTGCAGGTGTAAACATCATCAACAGCAACACAATAATGAAAACACTGGTAGGTCTTGCGATCAGCCATAAGTATTTATCGGAAGCTCTTCCAACATACCCTGTCTTTTTTAGTAATCTCGAGATTATTCGCTCGGTAATGAAGGCAAATATCTTATAGACGATTGCGCTGATTAAGGCAAGAATAAAAATGGAGATATACTGATAAGTGTACAAGCCAAAATATTCTTTGGTTCCAAGTTTTGGAAGTAGTTTCAATAATTTTCCTGTACCAAATCGGAAAGTCTCTGAATACAACTCCTCGATAACCCTGAGGCTGGCGCTGGAATAGTGCCATTTTCCATCTTCTCCCTTCAAAAGATAGATACCTTCATATTCCTTTACCAATACATATTTATGTCGATTTGCGGTAGAGTCGTAATAATCGGGACTTTTTGGAATTTCATCGGTATATATATAAATACCTTTACCATCAAGAATACGCTTCAGTTCCACCGCAGAGTTTTTAGCCTTATTAATGCTTAGGCTGTTCGTTAAAAAAGGAAGCGCAGCTAATGAATCATTGTAATTTTCAGGCTGTAAATTATCCAGATGTGTTTTTACCGCACCTTGTGGACTAGATAGATCTACATACTCACCTTTTTGTCCGGGTAGAAAAACAACTTGAAGACATAAAATGCAGAAGATTGTGAAGCGCATACTGAAAATCTTTTTAGGACAAAAGTAAAACTTCACACCATTACCTTTGCGGCGCACAAAAAAACGAATCAATGTCAAACCCACTTTTAGCTAATTTCAACACTCCTTTTCAACTGCCGCCATTTGATAAAATAAAAGAAAATCATTACATCGAAGCGATAGAAAAGGCGCTTGAAGAAGCGAAAAACGAAATAGATGATATTATCGCAAACAAAGATTGGCCCACTTTTGAAAACACCATTGAAGCGTTAGAAAATTCAGGTCAAAGGTTGGCCCGAAACAGCGTGATTTTGTTCAACCTAAATTCAGCGGAAACCAACGAGGAAATTCAAAAAATCACCCAGCAGGTCTCCCCCAAATTATCTGCGTTTAATAATGAGGTGAAGCAAAATGAATCTCTTTTTTCAAAAGTTAAAATGATTTATGAAAGACGTGACTCTTCGTCGCTTAATGAGGAGCAACAAAAGTTGTTAAGAGAAACTTACTTTGATTTTGTAAGAAGAGGGGTAGAGCTAGAGGGTTCCAGAAAAGAACGATTTAAAGAAATAAGTATTGAACTATCTAAACTGTCACTTACCTTCTCTGAAAACCTGCTGGCTGAAACCAATAGTTATGAGTTGATAATTGAAAATGAAGCGGATTTGAGCGGTTTGCCGAAAGATGTGGTAGAAAGAGCTTCACGGTTATCAAAAGAAAGAGGGCATAAAGGGAAGTGGGTTTTTACCTTACAGGCTCCGAGCTATGTTCCCTTTATGGAGTATGCGGATAATCGAGCGCTTAGAGAAAAGATGTTTAGGGCATTCATGAGTAAATGCTTTAAGAACAATCAGAAAGACAATCAAAAAGTGATACTAAAAATCATCCGACTAAAGGCTGAACTGGCATTTATTTTAGATTATCCTACCTTCTCACACTACGTTCTGGAAAAACGAATGGCCGAAAATCCGGACACCGTCATGCGATTTCTTAATGATCTGCTGAAAAAAAGTTTACCAAAAGCCAAAGAAGAAGTAGAGAATATTCAAGCTTTCATGAAGGAAAAAGGAGCTGATCACGAACTACGACGATGGGATTGGGCCTACTATTCTGAGAAACTCAGAAAAGAAAAGTATCTGCTGGATGACGAGCTTATAAAACCCTACTTCAAACTTGAACATGTAATTTCAGGAGTATTTCAAACCGCTGAAAAACTTTTCGGAATTTCGTTTAAGGAAAATCCGTCTATTCCTGTTTATCACCAAGAGGTGAAAGCTTATGAAGTAAAAAATAAATCGAAAGAGGTTATTGCTATTTTCTTAGCGGACTTCTTCCCAAGGCCCGGGAAACGAGATGGAGCATGGATGACATCTTACAGAAATCAAAAGAAAATTGACAATGAAAGGATTATCCCTCAGGTCAGCATTGTATGTAATTTCACACCTTCATCTCCTGAAAGTCCATCACTTTTAAAATTTAATGAAGTAACTACCTTATTCCACGAATTTGGACACGCACTGCATGGTATGTTAGCAGATACACAGTATGAAAGTTTAGCAGGAACAAATGTTTACTGGGATTTTGTGGAACTCCCGTCACAGATCATGGAAAACTGGTGTTATGAAAAAGAATGTCTGGATCTGTTTGCTCATCATTTTGAAACAGGTGAATTGATTTCTAAGGATCTTGTGGATCGAATCAAAAAGTCGTCCACTTATCATGAAGCCTATGCTACTATCAGACAGATTAGTTTTGGATTTTTAGACATGGCATGGCACGGCCTATCTATGGAAGAAGCCAAAGAAATTTCGGATGTAGATGCCTTTGAAAAAAAAGCCTTTCGAAAAACTGAACTATTTCCAATTGTAGCAAATACGAATATGAGTGTGCAATTCGGACATATCTTTAGTGGTGGATATGCTGCTGGTTATTACAGTTATAAATGGGCAGAGGTACTGGATGCTGACGCGTTTTCTGTTTTTAAGAAAAACGGTGTTTTTGACAAGAAAACGGCCAACTCATTTAAAGAACATATACTTAGCAAGGGCGGGACCAGGCATCCTATGGAGCTTTACAAAGCCTTCAGAGGAAAAGAACCATCGAACGAAGCTTTATTGAAAAGAGCAGGATTAATTAGTTGATTGGCTGTATGATAGCGAAGACTCTAACGACTGTTTTTTATTGCCAAGATCGCTTTTGAGATCTTCAATAAGTTGGGTTAGGGATACTTTTAGTTTTCCCACCTCTACTTGCTTCTCCGGATGACCGGAAAAAACACGGTCTTTACCTGTAGGAGATAGCACATGTTGAAAATAAGTCGAATCTGTATGTATTTTGTTTAATAATGATCCTACTTTTGGTAAGATTGACAATATATTATTGTAGTCTATTTTAAGCATGTTTTCAGAAAGTGCGTAGATCATGGCGTTGATTTCACTGTCTCTTAGGTCGATGCGCTCCTTACTATCTGCTCGCAGAGTCTTTAGCAATCTTGATAAGCATTTAAAAGTTCCGTTGGTATGCTGATCTCTTGCGTTTATTCTGGCAATATTTAGAAAAGGTAAATATTTCTGAATCTTCTTTTTCTTAAAATCAAACTCTGCTATTCCTCTATAAATCTCATTTTTCGTTTGCTTATATTCCACACTATCTATCCAAACGGAAGGCAAAATATCAATTTCACAAGTTGGTTTTAACGCCGTGATCCTAATACGTGTTTTGTCTCCATAGTCGATGGATTTAAAAGCTGGATCTCCACTCAAAATGTCAAGTAGTTCCATGGCGAGTCGTTGTACTTCCAGATGAGGTTTATCACACGCCTCTTTTTTTATTACCATAATTTCTACATCACCATACAGAAGAATGTTGGAGTATGTTTTTAACTCTCCCTGATATCTGTAGTCTAAGTGGTAACCCCTCTTTTTCAACGCCTTTGATATCTTTTCATGGATTTTTCGGGAAATGGCGTAAACTTTATACGCATATGAAGGATCAATTTCAACCATTGATTCCAATGCATATTTCACAGATTCGGGATAATCTGTATTTAAAAAAGCATTAGATAGTACTGATTCTTTAAGTGCTTCATCATACCTTCTACTTCTCAGGTTTTCTATTCTAAGGCTATAATCATGTACCATTATAGCCGGTAAAATAATCAATTCTATACAGATGAATTGTATTTTAAGAAGATTATCGAAAAATTAATTTTTCAGTTGTTAGATTCATATTAGCCTTTAGATAAATCAAAACCAGTAAAATGCTGCTTTCAATAACCATTATTAACACATGAACATCTATCTTTTTTTTGTAGAAAAGAAAGAATTATCGTTTGGTTAAAAAATAAATTATTGTTAAAAGTGGTACATTTCACAATCAGAATTTTCTTCTCTTTAAAAATAAATTTACTATTGCATTATTATGATTCTATTCATTAAGATACGATGAAAACTGCTCCTGAAAGGAGAAATTTGAGGGCAATCTTCTTCCCTCTGTAAATACACTTAATTGATAATTGACTGATTATCATATCCAATACACACGTGGAAATGAGCGTACGCATTAAAAATTAGATTTGTAACAGTCAGACAAATTGGTTCGTTCATGCGGTTTATCGCGAATTCCATGTGGCCTGTGAAAATAAACTTATACACGTGAAAGAATCATTATCTATACCCAAAATTTTTAAGCTTTTTTGTGAGGCCTTAAGAGGTAAAGAAACAGAATTTACCACTGGCAGCATCAATCGTGCGATTATTCTCTTATCCATTCCTATGATTGCAGAGATGATCATGGAGTCCTTATTCGCCGTAGTGGACGTTTTTTTTGTATCAAAAGTCAGTGTAAATGCGGTTGCCACAGTTGGATTAACCGAATCGGTTCTGATGATTATCTATTCTTTGGCCGTGGGATTAAGCATAGCAGTAACAGCCATTGTAGCCCGTAGAATTGGAGAGAAAAATTATAAAAAAGCCAATAATGCTGCATTTCAGGCAATACTCATTGCAGTAACTGTTGGTGTAAGCCTGGGAGTGCCCGGATATATTTATGCAGAAAAAATCTTAAGCCTTATGGGCGGAGATCCTGATTTAATTTCGGAAGGAGTTGGTTATGCTAAAATAATGTACGCTGGAAACCTTAGTATTATCTTGATTTTTTTGATCAATGCGATTTTCCGCGGTGCAGGTAATGCCTCTATCGCTATGAGGTCGCTATGGATTGCTAATGGATTAAATATTTTTTTGGATCCGTTATTTATCTTCGGATTTGGCTTTGTTCCCGCATTTGGAGTAGAAGGCGCAGCAATTGCGACCACTGCTGGAAGATCTATTGGAGTAGTCTATCAGGTATTCCATTTATTGAATGGAAAATCTGTCATCAAAATAGGGTGGGAGAATCTTGTGGTAAGATGGAAAATCATTAAAGAAATGCTAGTCGTTTCAACCGGAGGAGTTTTTCAGTTTTTGGTGGAATCTGCCAGTTGGATTTTTCTTGTTAGGGTGATTGCCCATTTTGGGTCAGAAGTATTAGCAGGCTATACCATCGCTTTTCGGGTTATTGTTTTCACATTGCTTCCTTCTTGGGGGATGGCTAATGCAGCGGCAACGCTGGTTGGGCAAAACCTCGGAGCCGGGTTTCCTGATCGCGCTGAAACATCCGCCTGGAGAACCGCACTTTGGAACACCATTTTTCTGGTACTGGTTGCTATCGTGTTTTTCATTTTTGCTGATCCCATCCTTTCACTTTTCGCCGAAAAGGTTTCGGTTCGATCAATTAGTATTGAGGCACTAAGAATTATTTGTTTCGGATATATTTTTTTCGCGTATGGAATGGTCATAGGTCAGGCTTTCAATGGTTCCGGAGATACATTTACTCCTCTCATCATTAGTTTAATTGTATTTTGGGCAATTCAAATACCTCTTGCTTACGTACTATCCATTACCTACAATTGGGGTCCGACGGGTGTTTTCTTTTGCATTGCCTTGTGCCATAGTTTGTATGCTGTAGTAGCGATTATGCTCTTCAAACGAGGAAAGTGGAAGACCGTTAAGGTTTGATCAATACTTAAATGTATAGAGTTCCAGGTTTGGTCCCCAAGTGGTAAAAACGTGGAATTCACCATTCACACTTGAATATAAAATACTTGCTTCATGCGCGGAGTTTAGCGGGCTTCCGGTTACTAAATTTCCTGATTTATCATAGATGTAAAGATTTTCTGTAGAAGTATCCGTAAATGTAACCAGGTCTTTTCCGGCCCCGAATTCATAGTACTGTATAAGGATTGGCTCATTTGAGAAATAGTCTTTTTTGAAAAGCAAATTGCCGATATCATCTAAAACCTCATAGGTGCCACCATCACTCCTGATGATCAAAAAAGACTTTCCATCACTATCTGGAACTAGCTGAAACTTGGTTTCTGCCGAAGTTTTTATCAGTTGGTTTCGTTGAATTACGTTACCTTCCAATGTTAGTTCGGCAAGCTCACCCGTCTCTGATATAACGGTTATCGATGAGTTACTCAGACTATTGCCAGGTTGTAAAAAATAGCTTCGGTCTAGCCTTTGTTCCGTTTCAAAAGGAAAGCCTGCCATGTTTTCTCCTTTTCGATTGGTAATATTTATGATTCCATTTTCTTGAACCGATAGCATAATGTCTCGTCTACCAAGCCTTTTATGCACCAGCGGGACCAAAGCGGTTCTTTCGAAATTTCTTGGCTTCCATCCCTCAAGTGGGTTTAGGTCTTTGTCTGTAAGATAGACATTACCCTCACTATCGGTTACTGCCATTCTATACGTTCGGCTTAAGTCGTAGTCGATTAAGTTGAAATGACTAACGTTTAGTTCATTTAAAGATTTAGGAAATCCAGGAATAGGCTGTCCGGTTCTATCCCAGATGTGGACGCTACTATCGGTGGCAAATACGTATTGCAACTTACCGTTTTTGTAGTAATCCATCAGAAAAATGTCACTCACAATCTTTCCATCAATCTCCTTTGACCAAAGGATTTCTCGGTATTGATCCAAATAATAAATGACTCTGGCGCTATCTTGAACCATTAGATCCAAAGCCTGATGTATATGTGTTTTAATCAGAAATGGCTTGGTTATTAAGGAGCTTTCGAAACTCAATCCTGTCTCTACCTTTCGCCTAAGGAAGTTTTTAGGTTTCATTGCTGGCTGGCTGAAAGTAAAGTTGGTGAAATACCGATTGTCTAGATAGCTAAACTGAAATGCGGCAAACTCAAAGTTCTGATATGTGGACAGATTGGTTTCAAAATGTTTTCTCCATGAGCGGCTTACATTGGATTTTATGATTTTAGTAGTTCTGGGTATGTTGATGAACATACTGAGGTTTGCAGCATGATTCGCACGTTGAAGGAACTCATTTATTCGTAAGGACTTCGCCCAGGTATCTTCATTTTGAATGGACATGATAAGATCTTTTAGCTCCTGGAGATCATTGGCAATAATGAGATAATTTCGATGATTGATGTAAAAAGATTGATCGAAAGAACCGGCAATTTCCCCTAAAAATGTCATGGGGAAATTTTTTATTGGAAGATACCTAATTTCGTTTTTACTGTATGGTTCCATGTAGACGGTATCGCCTCTGGAACGAGCGATGCGATCTGTGAGATGCTTAAAAAAATTAAGAGCGTTTTCAGCACTTACCAATTTCAAAATACACATTCTATTACTTTCTCTACTGGAACCGGATTCCAACTGGACTATTCCAATCTCTTTATCTACAAGATCGAGTACCTGATTCGGATCAAAATCAAATGATCTTTTCAAAGAATCCTGATAGGCTTTAATCTCTGGTTCCCAGGAAGTGATATATTCCATTTGTTTCTCTTTCAATGATGCCATATCAGAGGAGGATATATGTAAAACATAGGCTGTATTTTCGGGTATAACCTCTGCCATTTCAAAACCTGATGGTTGTTTTACCTGCGTAGTAATCCATCCTTTGTCTGCGTAGGAAAAACCTGATATGCTGATGAAACCAGAATCAATTTGAGTAGTGAAATTGCCATTTTTGAACGGTAAGTTGATTTCGCTATTGGAGATACCAGAAAGAAGTTTACTGGATTGTTCGTAATTCATATGAATATCTAATAAGCCAGAGGTAGGCAGATTTTCCTTTTGAAGAAACTCCTTCATATACGGAATTTGGTTTCCTTCCAAGGTTCTTATGGCATCTTCTACAAGGTAAGGAGTGAAGCTGGCCAGCAGGTAATTCTTATAAAAAATGAAAGTGAAAACATCGTGACCTTTCGATATTTCAGTGATTTTATATCCGTTATACTTTCTCGTCTTGAAGCGATATCCGCATTTTTTTAAATTCCCAATGGTTGCTCCAACAAAAGTATTTTGCGAAATATTTTGAATCGTTAGTATAAACAAAAAATCAAGATCATTTTTAGAGATTTTATGTAGGGAAATAAGTAAAGGAGCTTCTTTGAAAATGGTGGTGAGCCCACCACTACCATTGATTGAATCTAAGAATGAGACGGCCTGATCAATTTTGGCAAAGCTTTCCATCTCCTTCAAGTTTTTCCAGATTGGATACCCGCTTAATGCAGAATAATCCTGCAATAACTCTACTTCAAAAACCATGGCTGCATCTGCAGGGATAAAACTCCAGGAAGAAATATCCGAATGCTTTACCCATTTTTCATAGGCAAAGTAACCAGAACCAGCCAAGAGAAGGATGGCAAGTACAATAAAAAGTTTCTTCAACAGAATCAGTTGATTTGCTTCAAAAATAACTTACATCTTTGCTTTTTGATGACTTCCAAGCACATTTGGAAAAGGTTTTAGTTGGGTTATTATTTCACAATACAAAACCTGGAAAAGATATTTTCCAACAAATCATCTGTGGTAGCTTCACCGTTTTTCGCCCAAATGAAAAAGAGCTGAACGGATATCTTGTGCCACCTGATCGTTTGAAGACCTGAATCAATACCTCCGCCTCCTATCGCACGGCTCAAGTACTTCGTTGGTTAGTTGAAGACTTTTAACATGTCGTGTATTTGTTAAAATCGGATTGGATAGAAGATTTATGAATAAATGTTTGAAGACGCTCTTTTAGTAACTGCAGGTTTTCTCTATTTTTTAGCTGAGATAAATAGCGCATTTTATACAGCTAAAACACTTTTTAGCTCTGCGTTTGTTTCGTCTGACTTATTTCCCCGCTTTTCCAGTTTGTAAGCTGGAAGCCTTATCATAGGATTTAACATCCGAATCTTCTGGTTTTAGATGGTGGGATTCTCTGCCATCGTCTTGTACATCCATAAACAAATTGGACTACTACTCAGCTGAGCAAGAAGATAACGCTTAAATCCACCCTTCATAGTGCACGTTTGTAACAGTGCTACTCTGAAATCTCCCCAGTCCAAGTATGTAAAAAGTAGCTCTGAGCGTCCGCTTGGACCATACAAGGAGATTGAAGCTATCAAACGTCATCCGGTTTTTGTTTAGTTTTGAACCAAAATTTTAATGCTCGGAGTGAGAGGAAAAGAGGCTGAGAGAATACTGAAATACTATGGACTGAAAGCCCATAGTTTGATTACGACTGAAAGTCGGGAGGTATGGCAAAAGCCTCATTCTAATATGAATTTATCGAACTAGGCTCTTAATAAATAGCTCTGGCAAGCTGCAAATAAAGAAAATGGATCATTTAGATGAAGTAAGCAAGACAAATCAATAAATTTGTATACTAATCCCCATTTTTCATCATCTATTTGATTTGAGGTACGATTTTTATAACTAAGTCTCTAAAATTCCTTCTTTTCTCGCTGTCTCCGAATGTAGCAGTTTTTTCAAAAAGATATTTTCGACATTTACGAATAATATTATTAATTTCGTATTTGTCAAAAAAACAAAAGCCTTATGAAAGGGACTCAACTGGGCGAACTGGAAGAGATTGTGCTGCTGGTGGTGGCCAATTTATTTGATAATGCCTACGGCCTATTGATAAAGTTAGAAATAGAAGAAAAGTGTAATCGGTCGATAACGATTAGTACGGTACATAATGTTCTGCAACGACTTTCCGAAAAAGGTTTCCTGGATTCAAGATACGGCGAACCCACTCCGGAGAGAGGAGGTAAAAGAAAGCTGCTTTTCACTGTCTCAAAGTCAGGCAAAGAAGCATTGGAACGCTCCCGAGACATTCGTAATACACTTTGGAATGATATACCTAAGCCAGCTTTTCAATAATGAGTAAACGCCCTCCCAAAAGCATCACACGCCTACTTTCAAAGTTATGCAAACCAACACTTTGGGAAGCTATCGAGGGAGACCTATACGAATTATTCCTGATTGAGATAAAGAAAAAAGGGTTGAAAAGAGCTCGCAGAAGCT
The DNA here is from genome assembly GCA_038746525.1 of Bacteroidota bacterium. GTDB lineage: Bacteria > Bacteroidota > Bacteroidia > Cytophagales > Cyclobacteriaceae > Ekhidna. The sequence goes on along the minus strand of JBCDKO010000072.1, from coordinate 2,953 downwards.
ATTTCTGGAATGCGTTGGCCTTTCTAAGATATCACCGTCTTCAAAAAGTATCTGACACTAAAACCCAAAATAACATGTCATTATTAAGTAACTACATGAAGGTCTCGTGGAGAGACCTTACACGAAACAAAACTTTTTCAGCCATCAATCTTATAGGTCTCGTCTCTGGTATGACCATATTCCTTCTAATCATGCAATATGTGCTTTTTGAAAATAGTTTTGACACGTTTCATAAAGACGTTGATCGGATTTATCGAGTGATCAATGATCGCTACCAAAATGGTGAACTGGTGCAAAGAGGAATGATCACTTATCCTACTGTTGGGAAATTGTTAAAAGAAGATTTTCCGGAGATCGAATCCTACACGCGGATGACCTACAACTTAAGAAACTATTTACAATTTGATGGAGAGACCCATCTTATTAATAAGTTCTTGCTTGCAGATGAGCATTTTCTAACTTTTTTTGATTTCCCTTTACTGATAGGCGATCCTAAAAGCGCATTAGATGGGCCCTTTCAGATAGCATTGACCGAATCTTACGCAAAAAAATTAACAAAGAGTAAAGATGTATCTCTACTGATTGATGAAACCATCACCCTGTATGGAGTTCCCTGCAAGATCACTGCTATCGCAAAAGATGCTCCTAATAACTCCCATTTGCAGTTTGACCTGTTGGTATCTTATAAAACCTTCATTGCTACCGCGGGAGAAGAGGCCGATAATAGTATGAGCTGGTCCGACTTTTATCACTACGTTAAGCTAAAAAATGGGGTAGATAAAAAAGTGATACACAATAAGCTTGCGGAATTCGGAAAACGACATTTCAAGGATGGTGAGGTAAGTGGGGCCATAGAAGAGTTTTCCTTCCAACCTTTGCTCGAAGCCAGAATGGACAACACGCTTGAATATGAAATAGGAGACGTGACGGATGGGAGTGTTGTCAGTTTAATACTAGTAATAGGCCTGTTTATTTTAATGATTGCCTGGATCAATTATATCAATCTCACTACTAGTAGAGCGATTCAACGGGCGAAAGAAGTGGGTATCCGAAAATCTATCGGATGCAGTAAAAGTCAACTTATCTGGCAGTTTGTTGTAGAGACGGGTTTAATTAATGGTATTGCATTGGGTATCTCAGTGGTTTTGGTTTTGATTTTGCAACCTTATTTTAATGCATTGACAGAACTCCAATTAGGTCTGGATATCCTTTTAAGCACCAGTATAGCAAATATACCCACCTTGCTTTTTTTAGCCGGCTCATTGATTTTGATTATAATTTTAGTAGCGATACATCCTTCATTAGTAACTAGTCGATTCACTACACAGGAGGTGCTGAAAGGAAGCTTCAAAATGAAGGGTGAGATCGTTTGGCTGAGAAAAGGCTTAGTGGTATTTCAGTTTAGCATCGCAGTTATATTCATTACAGGGGTGTTGGTAGTCAATAAACAAATAGACTATATGGTGAATAAAGATCTTGGAATTGATATAGATAAGAACCTTGTGATTTACGGTCCTGCATCCTTCCAGTTTGATAGCACCTTAATTCCTACAATCGATAGCTATAAAAATGAACTTCTATCGTTAAGCGGTGTGGACAAAGTGGCTACAACAAGCAGAGTGGCTGGTCGTAAAACGGGAAGAATATTTCATGTCCGATCGCTGGATAACCCCGAATTGGATAACCTAACAACCAACTTCATTAATGCAGATCATGAATACACAGAGGTATTTGGATTGAAAGTGCTAGCGGGAAGAGATCTTGACATTACTGACCATAACTCGGACGGAAACTTAGTAAGAAACATCATAGTAAATGAATCTGCTGTCCAACTACTTGGATACCGTCACCCAACGGAAGCAATCAATACACGGGTCAATTTCTTTGGAAAAAATTGGATCATCATCGGAGTAGTTAACGATTTCCACCAACGATCGCTTCATGAACCAATAGAACCTATTTTCATCCTCCCTTATTATGAAAATCAACAAAGTTTCGCTTTAAAAATTTCTGGTGACCCTCAGAGGCTCTTGCACGAGATACGCGAAATCTTTTTAAAGCATTTTCCTGGCAACTATTTTGATTACTACTTCCTTAAGGATAAGTACCAGGAAAGTTATCTGGCGGAGTTTAGGTTAGCAGATGTTTCCAAGGTTTTCGCTTTTTTTTCTATTCTGGTAGCAACACTTGGACTCTACGGTCTGGTGATGATCACTTTACTTAAAAAGACGAAAGAAATCGGTGTGAGGAAGGTGCTCGGTGCAAACTTGAGGCAACTTCTTTTTCTAGTAAACAAGGATTTTCTAACCCTTATTTTGATTGCCACACTTATTGGAACGCCCGTTGCTTTTCTGGGTCTTCAAAAATGGAAAGCAGGATTTGCTTATTCTACAGATATCGGGATTAGTGTATTGATATTCGCTTCTGTTGCGCTAATGGTGATTTGTTTAATCACTATCAGTTTTCACGTTGGTAAAGTGATCAGAAACAATCCCGTTGATTCTTTGAGAAATGAATAAAGTAGGTGATGAAATTAAATTCCACATAATATTCTTAGGAACTTTATAATATTTCAGTTGAATATTAATTGTAGGATATAATTTTTGAATCCTTTGCAAAACTGGATTTTTGGTTCGAATCGAGGCTCTCGAAAGTTCAAAAACGTAGTTTGCTGGTCGTAAATGAGGCTTTAAAATTTTGAGTAACGAAGAGTTGGGCCAAAAGGCAAGTTTTTCAAAGGGATTCTATTAGCTTTTTTGTTCGGATAGTAGTCATTCACATAAAACATTTTACAATTTATTTATATAGATAAATATTTCTAGTGAAGTAGGCAGTTAATAAATATGGAAAATGAGGTTTAGCATGCATATGAGCACATTTGGATTTAGAAATCTGCTGATTTGTAATACTTGATTTATCTAAATAATCCATTTTCTTTGTTTATAGCTTGTCA
>JBCDKO010000071.1:0-19893 GCA_038746525.1 Bacteroidota bacterium | reverse complement strand
TCCATTTTCTTTGTTTGCAGCTTCCCAGAGCTATTTATTAAGTGCCTACTTCAATAAATTATACACTCATGAAGCAATATTTTATTTTAATCATAATTTTTATTGGTTTGATATCTTGCGATGAAGATACCGAGGGAGATGTTTTAACCCGCATTATTCACCACAAATAGTGGCGGTTTGATTCAAGTAATTGATTTACTGTAGTTTAATATTCATACTGAATGATTTTTGATTCCTCATATTTGGGAAAAGATTTTGGCATCCTATTCGAAATCAATTATCTCTTATTCAACGTGTTACCTCATCTCAATGAATAACACCCGAATTTTTCGGGTTAATTCGGATTAAAAACCAAAGTTTATATGATTATCAGCAAATCCAAGTCGCAGACGGACAAATTATGCATGATTTCGGAGATTTGAAATCTGGTGAGCGTTCTTACTATGTGGAGTTTCAAAATGCCTATAGATATGCTTACGTGGAATTAATGATTGATACAATTTCCTTTTACATTCAACCATTTGATTTTGTAGGTGAGGAAAAACTAAAGGCAGGAAGATATACGTATCAATTAAATGCCACAGACTCCAGCTCTCCATTTTGTAGACTAAGTATGGACCTAAGAAATGATTAATCCGACTTTATAAGGTTTTGTTTTTGTCAATATTTATATTCTATTCAATGTGTTGAAACCTACTTATGAATTGTCTCGAGGAGGCCTCAAACAGGGTATCTTTTCTAAGTTGACATAGTAGGGTTAATTTAATCTATCCATTAAAATTTGCATTAGCTCTTCAGCTGCAACTTTTCCTTTTCTGGCTAAAAATGCCCTTTCTGTATTATCGCCAAGTTCAAATACGATGCCCGGGATTTGATGATCATGGTAAAAATAGTTTCTCGAAACCATGGTAGGTTTTAAATATAAAGACGGCTTCACATTGGGATTTTTTATAGATAAGTTACTGGCTATTTGATCCACCCAATCATAGATGAATAGCTCATCACTTTTGAGCAAAGAAGAATCTAATGGATAGTAGATATCTTCCCAGGTCGAGTGAAAGTCTGCTGCAAAGACGAATTCTACTCCTTCTTTCTTCTTTTGTTCGATGAATGACTTTACTGCAGAAGTTTCTGGCTGATTAAACTCTTGCCAATCCCTGTTTAAATCAATTCCTCCTGAATTATGCCTCCAATGACCATTGTCTACTCCGTCAGGATTCATTAAAGGTACGTTGAAGATGCTAAATTCTTTTTTAAATCGTAAGGCTTGTTCTGAATCCCCCGAAATTGTTTCAATAAATGATTTCATGGCTAAAAAACCTGTCACTTCCGGAGGATGCTGACGAGAAATGATGATTACACTTTTCTTCGCGTCGCGATTACCTATTTCCATCATCCAAATAGGCTTTCCTTCGCGACTCGTTCCTATTGTATATTGGTTTATATTATCAGCGACCGATAACTCATCCATCCATGACTTTACCTCGGAAGATGTCCATAGTTCCTGTGCGGCTATCCATAACGTATCGCTAGATACATCTATGGTCATCTCTATCGTTTCCGGAACATTGTCAATTCCCCATCCGGTGCCTTCAAAACCAATTACCTTAGATGAATCTACAGGTTGGAAATTTTCACCATCGTAACTCATCTTAGGATAGTACCGACTTCTTGATTCAGTATAAGTCATCTTTACTATTATTTCTTTTGATTCCTTTGACCACACCTGAAAGGCATACCAAGGACTTGGGTTAATCGGATAGTTCTCTCCGGTAATTAATGCAATGAAATGATTGGCGCTATCCATTACGAGCCCATTTAATCTCGCACCCTTAAAATCATTTGAAAAGAAAACGGAACTGTCCTGAAACGCCCAAATTCCCTTCCACTGCTTATTAATTGGCCTCGTTTCGGTGTTTACTAAAGGAGGAGGACCTTCAGTTTCTGGTGTTTTTAACTCACTGCAAGCAAACAAGAGCAAAAATGGAATCAATAGCTTACTTAGGTTTAACATCTAACTTCTTATTAAAGCGATTAAGATACGCTTCTTTTTCTATTAAAAAAGAAATAACCATTATAGATATAGTTGAGATAACAATAATTGATATCAACTGTGAACAAGAAATCATATCATCAATAATGTTTTCCTATTCCTTTTAAAATTTCAATAACTCCTCTTCCAATCGCATAGAACATGATATAAATGAGGAAGAAATCGTCCCTCAAATCTTTGGTTTCTTTTCAACATAAAAGGACGAACAAAATGGGATAACCAGGTTCTGAATTTTTTCTCGCTCTATGCACATTTCTTTTTTCATAGAATAAGGAATACATAGAACTCCAGACACTGTACCTATCTATAATCATGAACTCATAAGTGTTGATAGAATCCTTTGCAAAACTGGATTTTTGGTTCAAATCAAGGCTTTCAGAATTTCAAAAACGGAGTTTACTGGTCGTAAATGAGGCTTTTGAAATTTTGAGTAACGAAGAGTTGGGCCAAAAAGGCGGTTTTTCAAAGGATTCTGATAGTGAGTTTCTGATTTTAGTTGTTTCTGAGTACACATATTAGCTTTTGAATACGGATTTTTTGTTTTCACTGCTATCGAAAACACGAATGGCAACCACATCTGCTTCTGCGGTTTTATTACCCTTTTCGTCCCATAAATCACATCTTAAGGTTGTTTTTCTTCCTTTTGCTTCCAGCACTTTTGCTCGCAGCTGCACTTTTGTATTGGGCGTAGGTTTCAGGTATTTAACAGAAAGCGTTCCGGTAGCATAGCGATATTCAGGGAAGGAATCCAAGGCTCTACCTTCTCGTTGGTAAGCATCAGCCATGGCTGTCCCCATACAATGGCAATCAATTAATGTAGCCATGATCCCACCATTCATGAGGTTGGTCCACCCATGATATTTTTCTTCTGATTCCCAGTCACACACAGACTCATCCCCATCCCAGTAGCTTTTGATTTGAAGGCCTTCATGGTTATGCCCACACCCAAAACAGACGTTTTCCGGCATATGATCCTGGAAATATCTTGAGTCATTCATTTTTGTATTTTTAATGTCAAAGAAACGAATTATGTATCACACTCTTGACTTACATTTTCAAAATTATGATCATGCTATTGCATCTTTTTGTATCGAATCAGATGATGGATTGATTCTGATAGAATCCGGGCCCTACAGTACCTATTCAAGTTTAAGGTCAGGCTTGAAAGCAAAAGGCTTGGGTATTGAGAACGTAAAACATGTTTTATTGACTCACATTCATTTTGACCACGCAGGGGCTGCCTGGGCTTTTGCCGAAAAGGGAGCCACCATTTATCTTCATCCATTTGGCGCCAATCACATGCGGGACCCTACAAAACTTGTCGCCTCAGCTACGATGATCTATGGGGATCAAATGGACACATTATGGGGGAAAATGGAAAAGATCTCTGAAACACAGTTAAGGATAGTAAATCATGAAGAAGTACTAAAGATTGGAGGCAAGAGTTTTACTGCCGTTCATACTCCCGGACATGCCAGGCACCACATTGCATGGCAAACTGAGGATATGATCTTCACAGGGGATGTAGCAGGCGTAAAAATTAATGATGGCCCCGTGGTTCCACCGTGCCCGCCACCAGATATTAATATCGAAGACTGGAAAAACTCGATCGATCTAGTTTTAAAAAAGAATCCTAAAAAATTGGTATTAACACACTTTGGTGAAGAAGGTAAGGTTGAACAACATATGAATGAGCTTAAGGCCATTTTGGATGATTGGTCGTTTTGGATGAAAGCAAAATGGGAAACAGGAATGAGCAATGAAGAGATCACACCAATATTCATGGAGTATACAGCGCAACAGCTACGAGACCAGGGAGTTTCTGATCTAGGCATTAAGCAGTATGAGGCGGCAAATCCTTCCTGGATGAGCGTAACAGGTTTAGTAAGATATTGGAAGAAAAAAGATGCCCTTTAGTCACATCATCCTAAGACTTGCAATACATAGAACTCCGGACTCAACCCGTTAAATTTCTTTAAGAACAGGTGTATCTCGAAAATCTATTTTGTCGTAATCCTGCATCATTTCAAATTCAAAAATATCTTTAAAGTTCAAAAGAGAATTTTCCATCAGTCATTAGTGTGTGTTTGCGACAGAAAAATTTACGTTGAGCCAGAAGTTCTGATACCACAAAATTGCCTCCCCCAATTTGATGAACGGAAGTTAGATCGCTTGAATGTTCACTTATAGTGAATCAACTTGCTTATTTCAACAGAATGTCATTCTCTTGAATTCGGTTGAGTTGGTTTTGCCCGAAGAATGATCTTAAGATAGTGAGGAAAACCAAACAGGTAGAGAAGTGCATTGGGAGTAGTAATTGATAAATTTTATTGAGGACAGAAAGATGAGTCCACCCCGAATAAAAAAGGCAGGAATCATCCCGCCTTCAGGTAGTTGAGTCATAGCGTAAATTATTCGTAGCGCAAAGACTTGACAGGGTTTTGTAATGCAGTGATGAGGATACGGACCGTAGCAAATGCCATGGCCACAATTACTAAAAGAAAAACCGGAACCAGCATCGTGATTACCGTAGGTGCTTGATAAATCTCAAAAATGGAACCCATTAGTGTATCAAGTACATAGTAAGAGGCTACTGCTCCAACTGTGACTGCCACAACCAATAACCGGAAAAATTGGGTGTTCACAAGAACGACGATTTCCTGAATAGTTGCTCCTAATACTTTTCGAACTCCTATTTCCTTCATTCGCTTGATTATATTCAAAGAAACAAGAGTGTAAAGACCAATCGTTGATAGAATTAAAGCAACAAAAGTAAGAAATTGAAACATCGTTATGATATTTAGGTTTACCTCGTTTGCTGCGGTAATTACTTCATCATACTCCGCATCAAATGGTCTGTTTGGAGAAACATTTAACCAACTAGTTTCTAATTGATCATATAATTTAACGCGGTCAATATCACTTTTAACTATAAGAAAATAATTGACTTTCGGGTCAGCAAATCGAATACCTGTTGGTTCAATTTTGTTGAAAAACCCTTCATTATAAAAATTCTTTACTACTCCAATTACGCTCAACCGTGTGCTGTCATCAATCTGAACGATCTGTCCAATAGGGTTTTCCCATCCGAAGTCTTTTACCAGTCTTTCATTAATTACAATGGAATTTTGTCTGTCATGCTCTTGAAGCTTTGGATCAAAAAAACGTCCTTTAACCAAACTTAAATCCATTAAATGGAAATATTCGTTGCTAAATTCCATCATTTCGGTTTCTACTTCTTTTTCGGCATTTTTGAGTGTTCTAGTGTAATGCCAGCTACCAATCCTGTTATATGTTCCTGCTAAGGATTTCACTTCCGGCATCTGTTCAAGTAGTGGGCGGAAGGCCTCGTATTCCGATTGGTTTTCAATATTAATTGAGAGTAAAGGTTCTCTAGAATATCCAACATCGTAGTTAGATTGGAATTTTGCATTGTTGTAGAATGCAACAGCCGAGATGATAGCTAAAGCGGTAAAAAAATACTGGACTCCCAGAAGTATTCTCGAAAAGAAGCTGGTTTGCCCTAGCTGTAGGTTCCCTCTAAGTATTTTAACCGGTTGATATCGACTAATATACAGCGAAGGATAGGCACCTGCAGTTAGCGCGGTGACGATTAACAATCCAATCAGGAAAAGGTAAATTTCAGGGTCTGAAGAAAAGTTCAACTCGATGTTGATAAAATCCCAAATGGCACTATACGCTGGAACCAGCATATCTGCTATTCCAATACCAACCACCAATGCCATGAGACAAATAATAAAATTTTCGCCCATGTATTGAAAAATCAGTTGCCTTCTTCGACTTCCCATCACTTTGCGGATACCGATTTCTTTAAGACGTTTGCCAGAAATGGCGATGGAGGTATTGGTGAAATTAAAGCAAGCGATGAGCAACAGTTGAATAGCCATAATCACAGGACCGATCAGTGCAGAAGGATGAGGTGGATTCATAAGCCAATTTGATCGTATATAGCGAGAAGCTTCGTCCAGATCCGTTAATTGAACCAGGGAGTACCCTGCAATTTGGAAATTGTCCCTTGCTTTATTTTGGATCTCTATAGAATAGGTGTTCATATAGTCCATTAGATTTTGGGGAAACGCTCCATTCGTCATTACAAATGTTGCTGCATTAAAGTGGGACCAGTCGTCGTCTTTCCAGCCTTGCATTTTAAGATGGTTGTTGTAGTGAGTAAGGGCCAAAAAGGTCATGGAAGAATTGGTTGGTATGTCCTCCAATACCCCGCCTACTACCAATGGGTACTCTTTGCCCTCACTGTCTACAAGTGTGATGATTTCTCCAAGTGGATTTTCTTTGCCAAAATATACGTTAGCTGTGGCTTCAGTGAGAATAATGTTTTCTTCATCCAGAAGTGCTTTTTTATTACCGTACTTAAAGGGGAATGTAAACATTTCCAGATAGTCATCTTCTACGAAACCCATGTACTTCTCAAACACTTTTAAATCTTTCTTCAAAACAACAGTAGTTCCAGCATAGCGAGATACATGCGTAACTTCAGGAATTTGACCTTTTATTTGATTTCCTAGTCCAATAGGAGTTATGCCGTATTCGATTTTTTCTCCTTGTACCGATTTATAAGAATGAATCTTATATATCCGTTCATGATTTAGATGATTTTGATTGTACGTTGCCCCATATTTCCAATTCAGATACCCCACGATACAACAAGCCAACGAGAGGCCTAATCCCAGCAGATTTATGAATACATACGCTTTATTCTTAGCAAAATTTCTAAGCGTGATCTTTAAAAAATTAAGAAAAATAGCCATAAAGATCGTTTTTGATAATTAAATACTCAAAAATATGCCGTAGAGAATACCTTTCCACCAATTATTAGATTATTTAAATCCCTTAACCACACTTTGTTTTCTAAACATATTTAGATCTGCATTGATAGCATCATTCGTATCTCAGTGAAGTCACTGGATTTTGTGTCGCTGTTTTGAATATTCGTATGGAAGCAATAGTCACTGCTACCAATAGAAGTGTGAAGACAGGGATGAGTACGGTTGCTACTGTTATGGACTGATAAACGGAAAAAATACTCGCCATCAGGGCATCGATCGCCAAATAAGACAACGCTGCACCAATAACGGTGAAGATGAAAAGCAACCAAAAAAATTGCTTATTCATTAAAACCAGGATTTGTTGGATGGTTGCACCCAAAACTTTACGAACACCAATTTCTTTTACTCTTTTGATCATATTGAGGGATACAAGTGTATATAACCCGATACTTGAAAGAATCAACGCCAGGAAACCAAGGAAAAGAAACATTTTCATCACGTTCCTATTTACTATAACCAATTGATCCACAGCTTCCGATTGAAAGGTGGCATTAAAAGGTTTATCAGGGGCAACCTCATACCAGATTGTCTCCATTTGGTCATAAAATTCAGTGGGTGCTAGTTGGCTTTTTATGACCACAAAATTCATATCTTCCCGATCAGATAATCTAAAACCTGAAGGAAGGACAGGCTCAAAAAAACCATACTGATAAAAATTCTTCATAACACCCACAACATTAAGCCGTAGTGTGTCCTGAAGTGTCAATGTTTTTCCAATCGGATTTTCCCATTTCATTTCTTTGACAAACTCTTCATTGATAATAATAGCGTTTTCTCTATCATATTCGTACAGATCTGGCTCAAAATATCTTCCCTCTAGTATTTCCAAATCCATAATGTCCTTATAGTCTATTCCTAGATTTAAAAAAGAGGCTTCTATTTCTTTTCCCTCAGACTTTACATTCCGTATGTAATGCCACCATCCGATATGATTAGAACTACCTACCACCTTTTCCACCTCAGGATTTGATTGAAGTAAGTTTGAATAATTTTCAAATTCAGACATAGAATTGACCCGCACACCCAAAATATGATCTTTGGCAAAACCGATATCTATAGAAGACTGGTATTTCGCATTATTGGCAAATGCAAAACTGGAAATGAGACCAATAATCGTAAATAGATATTGAAGTCCTAGCAGCAACCTTGAGAACAAGTTGGCACCTCCTAGTGAGAGGCTTCCTCGTAAAATATTTACCGGTTGATATTGGCTAATATAAACTGAAGGATATCCTCCTGCCACCAATGAAGTCACTATTAACATGATCAAAAGGAAACCATATATCTCAGGATCCTGTCCAAGATCCAGTCGGATATCAATGAATTCCCATAGTGCATTGTAGGCAGGCACCAAAAAGTAGGCAATGAGCAAGGCAAGAAGCAGGGCTAGAAAAGAGAGAAATAGATTCTCTCCCATAAATTGAAAAATCAATTGCTTTTTACTGCCTCCCATCACTTTGCGTATACCGATCTCTTTGAGACGTTTACTTGAAATAGCAATGGAAGTATTGGTAAAGTTGAAGCATGCAATGAGAAGCATTATTCCGGCCATGATAAAAGGCACGGTCACTGCCGGCGGTGGCGGGGGTTCATTGAGCCAGTTGTAAGGCATGTCAATTACATGCTGTCCCAGGTTAGAGAGTTTGACAAGGTAATATTCGGAAAACTTAAAATCTTGTCGTGCTTCATTTTGGATCGCAACGAAATTATTGTTAACGTCATTAAGCAGGTTTTGAGGATACTCACCATCAAACGTCATCACAAAAGTTCCGGCAATAAAGTCTGACCAGTCATTTTTTTCCTTCTCCGTTACTTTGAAATAGTTATCGAAGCTGGTTAGCCCACTAAATCGGATGGAAGAATTTTGAGGAATTCGCTTAAAAACACCACCTATCGTCATCGGCATCTGCATACCGTCACTTTTAATTAGGTAAATGATCTCACCGGTTGGATCTTTCTTACCAAAGTAACTTTCTGCTACTTCTTTGCTAAGAAGTATTTTACTTGGATCGCTAAGGGCCGATGCATTTCCGTACAATAAGGGGAAAGTGAAAATTTCCAAAAAATCCGGTTCAGCAAATCCAATGCTCTGGTTGAATACTTTTAACTCCTTTTTTAATACCAGGCTCTCCCTGGCATAACGTGTGCTCTTCTCGATACTTGGGTATCGGTCTTTGATCTGGCTTCCAAGAGGCATAGGGGTTATGCCAATTTGCACCCTGCTATCTTGCACCTTCTTGTAAGCATGAACTTTGTAGATCTTGTGGTGGTTAAGGTGACTTTTGTCAAAGTCTGCCGAATATTTGTAATTCAAATAACCGACGATACAGCAAGCCGAAGAGAGCCCCAGTCCTATCAGATTGATGATCACATAAGGCTTGTTTTTAAGAAAATTTCGTAGTGTGATTTTCAGGAAGTTACGAATCATGGTCTTTTTTTAAGTTAGTCTTTTTATCAATTTTCTAAGAACATGCCAGAAATTGCAAAATGCTGAATTTGAAGCGTTTATTATCAGTCCCGAAACGCTAAATGTCCGTAAATGAACTGATAGTTGGTCATGATTGATCATGCCTTATAGATTCATGAAATTATAAAAAGTTGCAAAAGGTTTGTCGTTTCACCAACTATTATTTGACGATATTTGAAGTGAATCGATCCAAACCTATGTACAAATACTGTTTTATCTTCTGTATTTTTTTTCACTTCTGCTCATCGCCGACGGACCCTAAACTGGCTGGTTGGGAAGCGCAAGCCAACAATATTGAAATCATCCGAGACGATTTTGGGGTGCCACACATTTACGGAAAAACAGACGCCGATGCTGTGTTTGGATTGCTTTATGCACAATGTGAGGATGATTTTAGAAGAGTAGAAAGAAACTTTACCTGGGCAATAGGAAGATTAGCAGAGGAAAAAGGCGAAGAGGCACTCTACAGCGATTTACGAGCCAGGTTATTTATGACCGAAGCCGAAGCTAAACAATACTATGAATCTGCTCCGGATTGGTTGCAAAAATTATGTAATGCCTGGGCGGATGGAATCAACTATTATCTCCACACCCACCCAGAAGTGAAACCAAAGGTGATCCAAACCTACGAACCCTGGATGACGATGTACTTTACTGAAGGATCGATTGGAGGAGATATTGAACGTGTTTCTACTGCGAGAATCAAAGACCTTTACGAGCGAAATGCGGTGCTAGCAAGAGCAGACGAACCAATAAACAAAGAAGACTACCCTCTTGAAGAGCCTCAGGGTTCCAATGGCTTTGCGATCTCCGGTGAATTAACCGAATCCGGAAATGCGATGCTGCTAATCAATCCACACACTTCTTTTTATTTCAGAGGTGAAGTTCACATGGTCAGTGAAGAAGGGCTGAATGCTTATGGAGCAGTCACTTGGGGGCAGTTTTTTGTTTATCAAGGATTTAATGAGCATACGGGCTGGATGCACACTTCCACTTATACAGACGTGATCGATGAATTCACAGAAACAATCATCAAAAAAGAAGGTGAGCTTTATTATCAATATGGAGAGGCGGAACGAAAAGTGGGAATACAAGAGGTTACTTTAAAATACAAAGATGGAGATGAACAAAAAGAAAGAGCTTTTCCAATTTATCGAACACACCACGGTCCGATCACTCATAAAGCAGAGGACCAATGGGCGGCGACCTCGCTAATGTGGGAACCCGTCAAAGCGCTCGAGCAATCATATACGAGAACCAAAAAGAAGAACCATGCAGAGTTCAGAGAAATGATGAACCTTAAAACCAACTCTTCCAACAATACAGTATTTGCCGACGCTGAGGGCAATATTGCTTACTACCACGGAAATTTCATTCCTATCAGAGACGATCAATTCGATTACACTAACCCCGTGGATGGAAGCAACCCTGCCACTGATTGGAAAGGTTTGCACGATGTGGATGAAGCCATTACGGTGTTTAACCCACCAAATGGTTGGATTCAAAATTGTAACTCCACACCTTTCACAGCGGCAGCCAAATACAGTCCGAAAATGGACGATTTCCCTAGGTATATGTACAGTGCTCCGGAGAATTTTAGAGGTGTAAATGCAATCCGTCTCTTATCCGAGGTAAATGATTTGACATTGGATGGTCTTATAGCCTTAGGATACAATTCCTATTTGCCCGCTTTTGAAAAAGTAATTCCTGGCTTACTTCAGGCATGGGAGAACTCTGAGCAGATAAAGAATGAAGACCTGGATAGTGCAATAACACTATTAAAAAAGTGGGACTTTAAGACAGACAAAACATCAGTCGCTATGACACTTGCTCATTTTTATGGAATGAATCTCTACCAAACTGTGAAGATACCAGATGACTTAAAAGGCATGGATCGATTTCATTATTTTGGAACTGATTTACCGAAAAGAAAAAGGTTGGAAATATTCCAAATGACTCTTGAGAAATTAAAAATTGACTTTGGTACATGGAATATTCCATGGGGAGAAGTCAACCGATTTCAACGCTTGTCCGGAGATATTGATGCTACTTTTGATGATGATCAGCCCAGCATTCCTGTTGGCTTTACCACTGCAAGGTGGGGTCATCTGGCGGCTTACGGCATGAGAGGCCAGCACGAGGTAAAAAAAATCTACGGAACCAGAGGGAACAGTTTCGTCGCAGCGGTAGCGTTTGGTGAGAAGGTGAGGGCCAAAACAATTTTAGCTGGAGGACAAAGTAGTGATCCTGAATCTCCTCATTTTAATGATCAGGCCGAGATGTATGCTAATGGAGAATTTAAGGAAGCGGCTTTTTACAGGGAAGATGTGGAAGCACGTGCCGAAGAAATCTATAAACCCGGGAAACGTTAAGTTTTTGTCATCTTGACAAGAAAAACAATTTTTAAGTTATGGAAAAGTACGGCGTTGGGGAATTTAAGTCCCGGTTTTCGGAAATCATTGAAAAAATAAAAGCAGGAGAATCCGTTGGAGTAACTTATAGTAAAAAGAAAGAATTGATTGGCGTCTTCGAGCCAAAGAAAGAAAAACTCAAAAAGAGGAAACTGGGAATCTTGGAAGGGAAGGCTAGAGCAACGTTCTCAAAAGATTTCAAATTCAATTCATTTGAAGAATTTTTAGGTGAAGAATGAGTTTTTTACTTGATACCTATACCCTCATTTGGGCCTTTCTATCTATCTCTAAGCTATCTAAATCTGTTACAGAAATTCTTGAAAACCCAAGACTGGATGTGTATGCCAGTGTGATTAATTATTGGGAAATTTCTATAAAAGTTGAAAGAGGCAAGTTGAAACTGGAAGGGTTTTTACCTGAAGATTTACCAGAACTTTCTAAAGAAATGGGGCTTAAAACATTTCGTTTAGACGAAAAGGACGCTTCCTCTTTTTTCAAATTAAACAAAAATCATCACCGGGACCCTTTTGACCGTATGCTCATCTGGCAAGCAATCAATAACAATTATACGCTGCTTACATGTGATCCTGAGATAAAGCTGTATGAGCAAGTAGGACTTAAGACTTTTTGGTGAATGTATAACCTAAGAAAATAGAAAAATGAAAACATTTCTTACGTCTGTAAACTTCCTAGGGATACTCCAAATTTTTGCTCAAGATCCGATAGGCGCTTGGGAGTGGACTGAAATGGCCGCTAATGGTCAAAAAGTAAAAGGCGTTGTCCTCTTTACTAAAGAGTACCAGTCAGCTGCATGGTATGATGCTGAAACAGGCGCATTTATTGCCACCAAAGGAGGAACCTGGGAATTGGATGGAAACACCATGACAGAGGTCACTGAGTTTGACACACAAGACCCGGAGGAGAGCGTTGGAAAGGCCATTTCATTTGAAATAGAGTGGGAAGGCCAGGATAAAATGAGAATGGTCGGAGAAGATTTTTGGGCCACTCGCTGTGATGCTGGTGAACCGGGAAAATTAGCCGGCGCGTGGTTAATTTCCGGAAGGATGCGTGACGGTGAAATCCGTGAGCGAGACATTAATCGTCCAAGAAAAACCATGAAAATATTATCAGGCACTCGCTTCCAATGGATTGCTTACAATACTGAAACAAAGCAGTTCATGGGCACCGGCGGCGGTACTTACACCACAATTGACGGCAAATACACCGAAAACATCGAGTTCTTTTCGAGAGATGATTCAAGGGTTGGAGCAAGTTTAGTATTTAACTACGAAATCAAAGATGGCAAATGGCACCACTCTGGCAACAATAGCCGTGGGGAGCCCATGTATGAAGTTTGGAGTATGAGGAAGTGATCTAAAGACAAATTGAAGCAGGGGAAATCCTTTCACCTTGACTCATTCTTGGTTAAACAATAAATCCACTCTTTGTATTGGGAGTCTTGAGGATTGAAATCTTCGTCTACTAGAAACTCTTGATTCAGGATTTCCACTTCATTAATTCTATCTAATATCAAGTTTCTAAAGCCTTCATTTCCTCCACTGCGAGTATATCCAGCCACTTGTTTACATACTAAAATCAACCTGTTTGCTGTAGTCAGACAAACGCCGTATGGATGGATAACTCTCGGAAAGGGTTCCGAATTTAAAACCACCCTACAGGCCTTCCTATCATCAGAAGCGTTCCATAATTTTTTGATAATTTCCTCTGTTTTAATCATCGATGAAGCCATCTAAAAGTTCCATCAGTTATGTTTACTTTTAAAATGAATGAAAATACTACCTCAAATGTTCCGGCGATGGTAAGATATATTTCTAAAACATAGCCACCCGAAAAAAGTGCTTATGGTCTCTCTTAAAGGTTTTCAAAATGTAGAAATGATAAGTAGTTATCATGAGACTTGAAGCCCATTTTGAAACACCATATAAAAATTAGTATTTCAGTTTTAGAATATTTGATGCAAGATTTTGAAAACCATAAAAAGATCAATCAAATTCCTGTAAACCAAAGCCTGTAATGATTTTTAGCAAAAGATATCCGATGTTAAGCTATTCTTGCTCTGTCTCGAAAAACATGCATGATGCGACGCACTCCAACAAATGGGAAAGTGTGAAAAAGAACCATCTCTAGCCATTTTACGGGGTTTTCACAATAGGAATCAATGTGCCATCTTCACAAGTCCAGGCAGTCATTAATCGCAAACGAAGAAGCAATAAATAGGAGAATGACTCTATATATTTTCCAGTCAAAATGTTTTCTTTGGTATTCTTTTAAATCGACCTAAACCTTTGTCCTGATTCAAGTATAAGTTAATTAAATGTGCCTCATAACTTTTGCCTACCACATCCATCCTAAATACAAGTTCATCCTTTCAGCCAATAGAGATGAATTTTATGTCCGCCCCACGAGTACTGCCTGCTGGTGGAAAGATCATCCTGAAGTTTTAGGGGGAAGAGATTTGGAAGCCATGGGCACGTGGATGGGAGTCAATAAGAACGGTAGGTTTGCCGCAGTTACAAACTATCGGGATTTAAAGAATATTAAACCTGATGCCAAATCCAGAGGCCACCTTCCTACTGATTTTATTCTTGGTAAGGACAGTCCCGAAGCTTATGCCCTAAAGGTTCACCGGGAAGGTGATCAATACAATGGGTTCAATCTCTTACTCATGGATGAAGAGATCGCTTACGTGAGCAATTACAGTGAGGAGACCTATGAGTTAGGTTTTGGACTTTATGGAATTAGCAATGCATTGCTTGATAGTCCATGGCCAAAAGTAGAAAAAGCCAAATCATCGCTGGAAAAGCTTATCCAGAAGGATTTTCAGATCGAAGATCTTATTGAGATTATGATGGATACCGAAACAGCACCCGACCATTCTTTGCCTGAGACAGGGTTAGATTATTTGAGAGAAAAGGCGCTTTCCTCTATGTATATCCAAGCGCCAGATTATGGAACCTGCTGTACTACAGCGATCTTAATTGATTTTGATGGAAATGTAGAGTTCGTTGAAAAAAGCTTTCCGGTTGGGAATCGAAAAAAGCAAATCGTATCCTTCAAATTCAAAATAGAAAAATGATAAAGGAAGAGCACTTTAGAAAATTGGAGCGTATGTACCTAAGTGCTAATATAAACGAGCATATTTACGACTCCACCACTGTAAAAATTGGTTACGAAACTGCTGAAATTGGTTTGACTATATCAAAAAAATATTTCCACGCTTTGGGCAAAATTCATGGCTCTGTCTATTTCAAATTATTGGACGATGCCGCCTTCTTTGCGGTAAATTCCATCGTTGAGGAAGTAATTGTACTTACCACCCACTTTAATATCCAATTCGTAAGGCCTATCAATAGAGGAGTTGTCAAGGCATTTGGCAAAGTAAAGTTTAAATCCAAAAACCTATTTGTGGCAGCATCTTCATTGCGCAATGAACAAGGAAAAGAAGTAGCTTTTGGAGTTGGAAACTTTATGAAAAGCAATGTAGCATTATCAGAGGAAATAGGATATCAATGATTTTCCTCAAAAAATACTTCGGTCCCAGTACGTTGGTTACGGCCGCTTTTATTGGACCTGGCACACTCACCGTTTGCACACTTTCAGGCGCAAGCCATGGTTATTCATTGCTTTGGGTATTGCTTTTCGCCACCCTTGCTACAATTACACTACAGGAAATGGCCGCTCGATTAGGCCTTATTACCAAGCATGGTTTAGCTGAAGCTATTCGGTCAGAAATAGTACAGCCCATTTCAAAGTGGTTGAGTATCACGTTGGTTTTTATTGCCATAGTTATTGGCAATGCGGCCTACGAGGCAGGCAATATTTCTGGTGCAGCATTAGGTTTATCAGGAGTTTTTGGTCCGTCATTGCTATGGCCTGTATCCATTGGGATTGGAGCATTTATCATCTTATTCATGGGAAGGTTCCAACTAATAGAACGAATTTTAATTATACTGGTCATTCTTATGAGCCTCGTGTTTCTTATCACAGCAAGCATTATTAAACCACAGCTATCTGATGTTTTTAGAGGTTTTATCCCTAATGTAGATGACGCAAATTTTCTAGCCATTGCCGCGTTAATTGGCACCACCATAGTACCATATAATCTCTTTCTTCATGCTTCTACTGTGAACAAAAAATGGAAGAAAGAAGACCAACTTAAGGATTTGAAAAGTGAAAGCGCCATTGCCATTGCCTTGGGCGGAGTGATTTCCATGGCTATTGTGATAACCAGCGCAACTACCATTTCGGGAACAAGAATAGAAGGCATAAGCGAAATGGCCACACAGCTAGAGCCACTACTTGGTTCATGGTCTCGTTACTTTTTGGCATTAGGATTATTTTCTGCCGGTATTTCATCTGCAATCACCGCCCCTCTTGCCGCCGCTTATACTGCGAAAGGAATCTTTGGCTGGAAAAAAGAAAATGGCTGGAAATTCCGATCGATATGGATATTGGTATTAGTTTCAGGCATATTCTTCTCCACTACAGCGTACCGGCCAGTGGTTGTGATACAACTAGCGCAAATTGCGAATGGTATTTTACTTCCTATTGTTGTATTCTTTTTATTATACACTGTTAATAAAAGGTCACTTCTAGGCCAATATGCAAACAGACCTTGGCAAAACCTGGTTGGAGTAGTAGTGATCTTAATTAGCTTAATGATTAGTTTGAGAAGTCTGAATTCAGTTTTTAACTTTCTGTAATGGCTTTTACAATCGACTTAAATGCCGATTTGGGAGAACACCCCAACTCCGACTTAGATGAGCGCATCATGCCCTACCTCTCTTCCTGCAACATTGCATGTGGAGGACACATCGGCAATGCGGAATCTGTCAAATATACCGTTGAGTTAGCTAAGCAGTTTTCAATAAAAATTGGCGCTCATCCTTCTTTTCCGGACAGCATCAACTTTGGAAGAAAAGTGATGAACATCCATCCTGATAAACTCAAAAGTTCACTAAAAAAACAAATAGACCTGGTAAATGATAGTGCAGAAAGGTCGGAAATCCCCCTTCATCATGTAAAGCCTCATGGAGCCCTTTACAATCTTGCAGCGTATGATCAAGAAACTTCTGCCCTCATTTGTGAGGTAATTGCTCAAATCAACCCAAAATTAAAACTGTACGGCTTGGCACACGCTATTATTGAGAAAGTAGCCGGGTCTTATGGTCTGCAGTTTGTTCCAGAAGCCTTTGCAGACCGGCAATACAGGGTAGATCGAACCTTATTGCCAAGGTCAGAAAAAGGGGCGGTTTTGTCAAATGAGAAGAACGTGTTGGATCAGGTAGAGGAATTGGTATTTAACAAAAGAGTTTTTGCTGATTGCTGGATTTCCATCGATTCTGAAACGATCTGTCTACATAGCGATACAAAAGGAGCGATAAATTTAGCAGCAAAAATCAGGAAACACCTTGAAAGCAAAGGAGCCATTATTGCTGCGGTTTAATGAAACCGACTGGACCGTTTTCAGACTTGGCGAAAATACCGTATTATTAAAAGCCTTGTCTATCCTCAATTTTGAAGAGATCCATCAGTCTACTTATGCACTAAAAAAGATACTCGGGAATAAATTAACTGATATTGTTCCTGCCTATGATTCTATTGCCTTATTTGGTCAATACGATACATTATTTGAGAAATTAAATCAATCAGTTATTTCAATAGAAAAATTCCAGATAAAGCAAGAACCTATAGAAATTCCTATATGCTATGAAAAAGGTTTGGATCTGGAGCTATTGAGCGAAGCGTTAAAATTGAATATAGAAGAAATAATACGTATCCATTTAAAAGGGGTCTATTGTTCCTTATTTATTGGCTTCACGCCAGGATTTATCTATGCAGATGGATTGGACCGCAGATTGGCATATCCACGAAAAAAAAACCCACGAACTCATATTCTTTCCGGATCAGTTGGAATAGGAGGAGAGCAAACAGGTATCTATTCATTGGACAGCCCAGGAGGATGGAATATCATTGGTAGAACTCCAATCAAATTATTTAGTGTAGAAGAGGATCCTCCCATGAAAATCCAGGTAGGCACTCCTTTCACATTTAAGCGGATTAACAATGAAACGTTCCAAGAGTGGGAAGACTCAAAATCTTAAAATCCAGTCCTCTAACAACTGTGCAAGACAGGGGTCGGTTTGGTTATCGGCAGTATGGCATTCCTCAGTCAGGGGCTATGGACCCGGTGGGCATGCAAATAGCCAATCGAATAGTAGGCAATGATGACTTCGATCCAATCATAGAGTATGCCCTCTCTGGCATACATTTGGAAGCCAGGGAAGACGGTATTGTAGGACTCTTCGGCGCCTCGCTTTATGTAAACGAACAGCTAATCCGTGAGAATGGAGCCTATATCAAAAAAGGAGATATCATTAAACTATCCCCACCTCAATTAGTCTATGCTTATTTTTCTTTGAGTGGGTTTTTGGATACAGATTTTGTATTTGGGAGTTATGCTACTTATTTGCCTGGCAGGTTCGGAGGTTTTAAAGGAAGATCTCTCATGCCAGACGATGAGATTACTTCTCGGGGAAAAGGAGTATTGCAATCAGCCAAATCCAGAAAAGAACCGGGCCATAGCATTAGGTTTATAATGGGTCCGGAGTGGGAGGAGATAAAAACCCCTTTTTCAAACAAAGAATTTCAAATAGCCTCTTCAAGTAATCGCATTGGAATACGTTTACAAGGGGATCCATTACAAGCCCGTTCTTCTGAAATCAAGTCTTCAGCCGTTATCCCCGGTACTATCCAGCTACCTCCAAATGGACAACCCATCGTGCTCATGAATGACTGCCAAACCACCGGGGGTTATCCTAGAATCGGTAAGGTATTGGACGAAGATTTGGGGAAATTAGCGCAACAGCGACCAAACCAAAGGGTAAACATAAATTTATGTGCAATAGATGTTTGATTTAAAGAATCCTTTGCAAAACTGGATTTTTGGTTCAAATCGAGGCTTTCGGAATTTCAAAAATGTAGTTTACTGGTCGTAAATGAGGCTTTTGAAATTTTGAATAACGAAGAGTTGGGCCAAAAGGCGGGTTTTTCATAGGATTCTTAAACTTGAATTTCAAGACATACGTGCGCTTGCTTTAACATGCTTATTGTAACGTTTAAGCGTTAACTTTTGTCTAGGAGCTTGTTTTGATATTTTATGTCTGACAGACGATGGTTTAACGATTTGTTAGTCAGCTAACTAACAAATCAATACACTAGCTCTTTAGGATAAAATAGCGAACCTGATTCAGACGCACAACGCTATCCACGAAGCACTTCGCAATACAGGATATATTCCTCAATTACCAACATTTTCTATTTCGTTAGTTTGTAGTCACTTATGAGTAATCCAGAGTACAAGACTAAGTTGATGACTTTCAATGACCCCTATTAATTTCGGAATCGCTGATTATTACAGTATCTCTATAACAATCTAAGGCAATCATTTGGTCATTTGTATGAACCCAATGAATGGACAGGATAAAATAGCTTATATTGAGTTCATGAGGTGTAAGCCTAATAATGAAGATAGCTCATTCATCAGATATGAGGAATCAATGTGAATACTTCTATCGTGTTTCACTCCATTTCAGGGGAGTACAAAAACATACTGTTTTTAAGTTTAAAGCCTGAAAAGAAGGTTGAAATTATGATTCATGTTGTGCATTAGTATAGGAGGTAGGGTCTATTCGTGGCAAGACCAGGGTCACTACCCTTGTCTAATAAACATAAAACATCAAAATACTTCGTAAAAAGCTTAAATAAGACTATTGAACCATGCACATAGTAAATATGAAAATGTGGTTTAGTATGCATATGAGCACATTTGGATTTAGAAATCTATTGATTCGTAGTGTTTGCTTTATCTGAATGATTCATTTTCTCCGTTTGCAGCTTGTCAGAGCTATTTATTAAGAGCCTAATTCAATAAGACTATTGAAGTAGGCACTTAGTAAATAGTCAAGTTTTTGCAGTAGACCGGGCTATGAGCCACCATTCTATCCATCAGACGGTCAAATATTTTACCCTTCATCAGATGGCGGTTAAATCGGTAACAATACTCGTCTAGATAGG
>JBCDKO010000070.1:0-20156 GCA_038746525.1 Bacteroidota bacterium | reverse complement strand
TCCATAGCAATAATCAATAAAGTTCAATGGTTAAAGCCGGGTGATAGCTTTACGATGAGATTGATTTTGGGCGGCTAAATCAACGTTTTCGCGACGGCAAAACTAGCAATGAATTATTTTAAGCTGCTTTTCTAATGTTAACAAAAGGAATAAAGCCAAAGGCAATCGACGCAATGGATGAGTTAGTACCTGTGCCTAGGAAAAGCGATTAACTAAATGGTAATCAATTTAGTAAGTTTAAATTTACAGGTAATTTATATTTCACCTAACTACTAAATGAGTAACAATTAATTAACATTAATTTAATATAAAAGAATTGAAAATTAGAGGTAGACCATGATCAAAGGGATGGTTTTTCAGATCAAGACACACTTACTTTCTGTATCCGTACTTTCCTCAACTCCCTAAAGTCCACCATCAATAGCTTTTAAATCATCGATGAGCTAACTAAGGTAATTGCCACCATTATTTATTTATATTTGTAAATTGATCATATATCCCGAAAAGTTTGGTGTGGCATGGGCGTTAATCTGTTTGATTACCTCTTCCCAGAGGCTTCTATCTATTCTCCCAGTTCCTTGATGCTGTACTCTAGAGTTTCTGCCTACTCTTTGTTTCGTGCCAGATCGGCCTCGTTAAATTTCGGTATGTATTCTTCAGGTAGGCACACCATCCTTCAGGTTCATAGCTTTGATAGCTTCACTCGGTAAGGTGCTGTTGTCCATCGTGTCCATCACATCGTCGAGTGCGGCACTTTCCTCCTTGTTATAGCCTCTGGCACAAGTCGCTTTTCCGTACTTGTTAAACGGACGTAATCACGATTAAGACATATCAAAATTAAAGATCCAAAATTGTTTCCTACTTCAGCATCTCCTGCAGTGACTTGCTGCTGATTTTCAAGTTCATATAAATCCAAGTTGGAATGGTTGAGAGAAAGAAGACTTCTCCTCCGCCAGTGTGACAGGAGAAAAAAAAGGAGCACAGGGGAACTTTACTTGAAATTAGTATGGGAGGGGATTATACGGATGCTTTAAAAAGGGTTCTTAATAGAAATACTATTACAATGCCATGCCGTGTGAATTAAAACATTTGATGTCACTTATCTTTTTTACTTTTGTTTATGTATTAACCATGGTTGTAAACCTGGCGAAATACGATAAGAATGAGTAAAAAAGGTAGAATTTTAGTAGCGATGAGCGGTGGCATTGATAGCTCCCTTGCTGCAGTTTTGCTACACGAAGAAGGATATGAGGTGATAGGGATGACCATGAAGACATGGGATTATCAAACCTCAGGAGGCAGTAAAAAAGAAACGGGATGCTGTAGTCTTGATAGCATCAACGATGCAAGAAATATTGCAGTTAGTCTGGGATTTCCACACTATATCATTGATATACGAAATGAGTTCGGAGATGCTGTGATCGATTATTTCACCGATGAATACATTGCCGGAAGAACCCCCAATCCGTGTGTGATGTGTAATACTCATATCAAATGGGATGCTCTACTGAGACGCGCAGACAAACTGGATTGTGAGTTTATCGCAACAGGACATTATGCAAACGTTAGAGAAGAGAATAATCGCTTTGTAGTGTCTAAAGGAATGGATGGATATAAAGATCAATCTTATGCACTTTGGGGAATATCTCAGGAAAGTTTAAGCAGAACTAAATATCCTTTAGGTGATCTTAAGAAATCTGAAATTTACGAGATGGCCAAAGATCGTGGATTTATAGAGTTGGTAACCAAATCAGAGTCCTACGAAATATGCTTTGTCCCTGACAATGATTATCGTGGATTTCTCAAAAGAAAAGTTCCAGAGTTGCAAGCGCAGACGGTGGGAGGTGAATTCGTCTTAGAAGGAAGTGGAGAGGTGGTAGGTGAGCACCAAGGATATCCATTTTATACTGTTGGTCAGAGGAAAGGATTAGGCGTTGCATTAGGTTATCCTGTATATGTTACTGAAATACAGAGAGATAAAAACCGAGTATTACTAGGTACCTTTGATGAACTAAGCCGAAATGGCATGTATGTAAATCAGTTAAATATGCAAAAATATGTATCCATTGAAGGAGACAGAAGGGATACCATCACAAAGGTTCGTTACAATGACCCAGGTAGTCCCGCCGTCATTGAGCAGATAGGAGATACGATGAAAGTATTCTTTGGAAAAGGTGTGAATGCCATTGCACCCGGGCAAGCTGCTGTATTCTATGAAGGAGACGATATAATTGGTGGTGGTTGGATCACTTCAAGCTTTAATCAGACCTAAAGTTGAATAAATCACGAAATAAAGCAAGTGAACTTGATTTTTCCTTGAAATGGGTAGGTAGTTTTTTAGTTCTTATCACATCTGTTTCATCTTGCAATGAAACCATAGAAGCACAGCCTGAAACAGTAGGTTATGATTTTTATCCGATCGAGATTGGTCAGTACAGTATCTATGAAGTAGAAGAGATTCAATTTAAAATTATAGGTTTCGACACTTCTGTTTATCAATTAAGGGAGACCGTCTTTGACTCAATAGAGTCCATTGATCAGGTAACCTACCTGATTAGAAGGGATATAAGATCCAACGAATTAGCAGAATGGACGAGTGATTCTCTTTGGTCCGTTGCAGCTACAGAATCCTATATGGCGGTGAACGAAAATAGTATTCCATTTATTAAGCTTATCTTTCCTGTGACAAGCGGAAGAGAATGGGATGGAAATAGCCTGAATGCGAATAGAGAGAGAATATATTATTACGAAACTATTCCCACTTCTGTGATCGATAGTCTACAGGCTTGCGATCATATCAGGGTTGTCATCGAGGATATCGAAGACAACATTACAGGGGTAGATTTAAGAAGCGAAATATATGCAAAGGGAATAGGATTAGTAGAGAAAGATTATTTAACTCAGGAGAAGTGTACCGCAAGTGATTGTGGTGATGATTTAGGTAAAGTGATTGCGGGTAGGTCTCTTAAACAATCGTTAATAGAAACTGGAGTAAATGAATAGTTTTCAGTCATTATTAGTAGCCGGGGTTCTGTTAAGTGCTCTCTCGGCATTTGGTCAAGAAGAGCATCGCTATTTTGCCTATTTTAAAAATAAAGGAGGCAATGGATACCCATACACACTTACATCGCCTTTGGAATTTCTTACTCAAAAGGCATTAGATAGAAGAAGTAAACAAGCTATTTCTTTAGATTCAAGTGATCTTCCTGTAAACCCGTATTATATAAACGCTTTGCAAGCCGAAGGTGCAGAGGTGTTTTTTGTTTCGAAATGGCTGAATGGAGCACTATTTCAAGCTAGTTCCTTGCTGGAAACAGATATCAGACGATTGCCTTTTGTAGATAGTCTCAGATTACTTGCTAAAGGGACTCGGTTAGTATATGAACAAAAGGAGCTATCTGATCCTTCATTTTTTGAAGACCCCAAAAATATTTTAGGAACCACAGATATGCAGCTATCTATGCTTGGTGCGGACCTCATGCTTGCGGATAGCAGTAACGGTGCAGGAGTAAGAATTGCAGTTTTAGACAATGGATTTACAGGAGTAGATAAATATTCTCCATTCCAACACCTTTGGGAGAAGAATCAAATCATTGCTACGAGGGATTTTGTAGAGAATTCCGGAAATGTATTTCAATTCGGGAGCCATGGGACTTCCGTTTTTTCAATCATAGGAGCGTTTTTTGAAACAGATTCTACCCGATTTCAGGGAATAGCTCCTAAAGCGGAGTTCATTTTATGTATTACTGAAGATAACCAAGGTGAAAATACCATTGAAGAATATAATTGGCTCTTGGGTGCGGAATATGCTGATAGCCTGGGTGTAGATATCATCAACAGCTCTTTAGGGTATCGAACGTTCAATCTGGAAGAACAGGATTATTCATTTAGTGACCTGGATGGGAGAACAGCAGTTGTATCAGTGGGTGCACAACTGGCCGCCAGAAAGGGGATTGTTGTTGTAACAAGTGCCGGCAATTCGGGAAGAAGATCTTACCCTGGTAATCTTATCAACCATCCATCTGATGCTGATAGCGTTTTAACTGTTGGAAGTGTAGACCTAAATTTCACCCGGTCTGAATTTAGTTCGGTAGGCCCTACCACTGATGGCAGAATAAAACCAGATGTGAGCGCTTTTGGAAATGGAACAGTCATTGTTCAAGGAAATGGTGATATTGTACTTGGAGGCGGTACCAGCTTTTCATGCCCCTTGATTGCTGGTTTTGCCGCGGGAATTTGGCAATCCAATCCGGATTGGACAAGCCAGCAGGTCATTGCATCCATTCGTAATTCAGGTCATAAGGTATTAAGCCCTGATTCATTGGTAGGATATGGAGTGCCAAATTATAGTTATGCTGTAAATGGCCTTACTAAAACATTAGACATTCAGGATATTTTTGAAGACAAGGTAACCATTTATCCAAATCCGTTTAGCGGCAATACCCTATACTTACAAATAAATGGTGCGATTAAAGGGGGACTAATGGCCAGAATGCTAGATCCAAACGGAAAAGAGGTCTACAATAAATACTTTCCCCCGGAACAGATTTCCGATAGCATGGAATTGGTCCTTGATCAAATAAATGAAGGAGTTTATTATTTATTCTTGCAGTCAAAAGCCACAAAAAAAGTGGTAAAACTGATCAACTTTTAAAATGTCTAAAAAATTGGTTGCTCCTTCCGTTCTGGCAGCAGATTTTGCTAATCTGCAGCGAGATATTGAAATGTTGAATAATAGTGAGGCGGATTACCTTCATATCGATATCATGGATGGAGTATTTGTTCCGAATATTTCTTTTGGTTTCCCGGTTTGTGAGGCTATTCACCAATATGCCCAAAAGCCCATGGATTTTCACCTCATGATCACTGATCCGAACCCCTATCTGGAAGATTGTATGAATACAGGCGCGGAGATCATCACCGTTCACTATGAAACGTGCGATCACCTGCATGGGACCGTCAGTAAAATCAAAGCGTTAGGCGCCAAAGCAGGTGTGGTCATCAACCCTCATATTCCCGTAGAATACTTATATGACATACTCCCATTTGTAGATCTAATACTTTTGATGTCTGTCAACCCTGGTTTTGGTGGACAGAAGTTTATAGAAACCACTTATGGACGGGTGAGAAGGCTTAAAAAAAAGATACAAGAAATTAATCCTGAAATCATGATTGAGGTAGATGGTGGAGTAAACGATCAAAACGCCGAAAGGCTTTTTGAAGCGGGTGCAAATATTCTAGTGGCAGGAAGCTTCGTTTTTAGATCAGATGACCCCGCTAAAACGATCTCTAATCTTAAAAAGGCGTGAATTCTTGAAAGGCATTATTCGATTGATGATGGTTCTCATTTTATTCCCATCATATGCTCAGACAGGGTCCATTGAAGGAACCATTGTAAATGAGAATAATGAACCGGTTCCTGGTGTAAGCATCATCCTTAAATCGGATCGGACCATCGGAACCATCTCCAATCAAGAAGGCTTTTTTCGGCTTGAAGTAAACGAAGGAAAGCATGATCTGCTTTTTTCCCACATCCAATACGGCCTTCTAGAACTCGCTGACATTCCTACAGGGATTAGCGACTTTACTGTAACCTTACAAGTACAAAGCAGGATTTTAGATGATGTAGAGGTAGAGGGACAGAGAGAAAAAGACGCGATTGATCCGGCTACAAAAATTGATGCTAATTCCGCAAGGAACCTACCATCTGCTTTTGGTGATTTTAACAAGGTATTACTCACTTTACCAGGAGTAGCAGGGAATAATGAGCTATCTTCTGCCTATAATGTACGTGGTGGCAATTTTGATGAAAACCTTGTCTATGTAAATGATATACCTGTTTATAGGCCTTTTTTAGCCAATGCAGGAAGACAGGAAGGGCTAAGTTTCATTAATCCGGATCTGGTACAGGATATTGACTTTTATGCCGGTGGGTGGGAAGCTAAATACGGCGATAAACTATCCTCTTCCTTAAACATCGATTACAAAGAGCCAGAGTCTTTGGAGGGGAGTATTGTTTTTGGACTTTTAGGAGGTGCTGCCTACTTAGGAAATAGGGTTAACAATAATGTGCAGTACCTTTTCGGTGCGCGCCATAGTGATTCTCAATATTTACTCAACACGCTGGAGACCGAAGGAGAATACCTTCCATCATATACAGATGCTCAAGGTTTTATGACCTTTGATCTGTCAGGAAAAAGTCAACAGATTAATCGTACAAAGTTAAACTGGTTGTTCGCTTACAGCAGAAACAGGTATTTGACCCTCCCCGAATCTCGAGTAACCGAATTTGGATCTGTTACTCAAAACCTTAGAATAGCAACGGCATTTGCCGGAAGAGAAGAGTTGGATTATGATACATACCAGAGTGGTATCAATTTATCTCATAAATGGTCTGATAAATTCTTAAGCCGCCTCGTTTTATCCGGAATCTATACAATTGAAAGAGAGAATTATACCGTAGAGGGGGCTTATCGGATTTGCGATATCGATAATAATCCTAGCTCAAACAATTTCAATGAGTGTGTTGTGGTAAGAGGAGTAGGCACAAACTATACTTACGGAAGAAATAAGCTGGAGGCAACACTTTTAAATGCAGAGTGGAGAAATGAACGCTTGATTTCTAATTGGGCCATGCTTGAATTTGGTGTTGGTCTGGTTAGAAATGATATAGAAGATGAGTTGAATGAATATGCATTTCTCGACTCTGCTGGATTTATTACATTAGATGAAAGCATCTTTAATGAACTGAATTTAACCACCAATACTTTTACCGGGTACCTTCAATCTACGGTCTTTTCAAAAGACTCTATGCATGCAGTCAATGCCGGCCTTCGATTTAACTATTTAGACTACAATGAACAACTTTTAATAAGTCCACGATTGATCTATCGATATAAACCAAATTGGGAAAATGAAACAGCTTTTAGAATTTCTGTTGGGCAATATAGTCAACCCCCTTTTTATCGAGAATTGAGAGACCAGCAGGGGGATATCCGAGAAGAGGTGAAAGCGCAAAAATCCATCCACTTTATTGGAGCAATGGAACATATTTTTTTCAGGTGGAATAGGCCCTTTTTGTTCACCATAGAAGGATATTACAAGAAGCTAACCGACGTGATTCCGTACGATATAGACAACGTGCGTCTGCGCTATTTTGCGAATAATGAGGCGGAAGCCCGAGCGTATGGGCTGGATTTTCGCATTAACGGAGAGTTTATTAGAGGTACTCAATCCTGGTTTAGTTTAGGGTTTCTCAAAACGGAAGAAGACATTGCAGAGGATGATAAAGGATACATTCGCAGACCAACCGATCAACATGTCAATCTAGCGTTTTATTTTGAAGATCACCTTCCTAATGACCCAACGTTAAGAGTTTATGTCAATACCGTTTTTGGTTCTGGTTATCCATTAGGCCCTCCGAATAATTTTGATGCGAGAAATATTTTTTCTGGTGATGAATACTATCGAGTAGATATTGGACTTTCTAAATCATTTAACTTGACCAATCATAAATATTTGAAAATGATATGGTTAAGAGCTGAGATTTTAAATGCTTTGGGTGCAGACAATACCTTATCCTATTCCTGGATAGAGGATGTTAATGGAGACCAGTTGGCAATTCCTAATTCACTATCGGCAAGGTTTTTGAACTTGAAACTTGCAGCTGTTTTTTAGGTGGTGGTTCACCTATCTTTGTTAGATGAAATAATAACTCAAAATGAATAAAATAACACAAATCTCTCTAATGGTTTTAGCGGTTGTTGCGCTATTTTCCTGTAACAGACAAGTTACTCGAATCAATCCTGATCAGCAAGTTGATCTTAGCGGTCGGTGGAACGATACTGATTCCAAATTAGTAGCTGAGGAAATGATCAAAGATGTGATAGGCCGACCCTGGCACAATAATTTTAGAATAGAACAAAGCCGCAAGCCTACGGTGATTGTGGGCTATGTCCAGAATAAAAGCACTGAGCATATTGAGTCAGAGACTTTTATTAAAGACGTTGAGCGGGAATTTATTAATTCAAGTTTCGTCAGAGTTGTTTCCAATGCAGAATTCAGGGAAAAGCTGAGGGAGGAAAGAGCAGAGCAAGGTGAATTTGCATCGCAAGAGACACAAGCAAAATGGGGTAAAGAGCTAGGCGCTGATTTTATGATGTTTGGAGTGATCACTGCAGTGACAGATTCTTACAAAAAAGAGAAAATAGTTAATTACAAAGTGAATCTTGAGTTGTCCAGCATTGAAACAAATGAAAAGGTGTGGATTGGAGACAAGGAAATTAAGAAATACATCAAAAATTAGCTGTTATCTGACACCCAAAACTTTTATGGTCTATGGCCACAGGCTGATAAATAGTTTTGCTTCTATCACATGAATTATCGTCTTTTCAATATTATTGCTATTCTGGTTTTAGCCGGATGCGCTTCTTATTATGAGTTGAATTACGAGTTTAATAAGAAGTTTGAGAACGGAAATATTCAAGAAGCAGCGGCTGTACTAGATCAAAATAAGAAAGCAGCGAGGAGCAAAACCCGTTTCTTATACTATGCGAATCAAGGTATTGTTCAGCATCTTTTGGGCAATTATGAAGAAAGCAACAGGTGGCTTGAAGAAGCCTACATTTTTGGTGAAGATTACCGAAAGAACTATCTGAATTTTGCTGCATCCTATTTTTTAAATCCGAACTTAATCGTCTATCCGGGAGAAGATCACGAGCATTTGATGCTTCTTTACTACAAAGCGCTTAACTACCTCAAACTAAGCGATTATGAAGCTGCTTTGGTAGAGTGCAGAAGACTAAATCAGCGATTGTATGAATTAGGAGATAAGTACACTTCCGAAAAAAAATACCAGAAAGATGCTTTTATTCATAATCTCATCGGAATCATCTATGATGCGTCAGGAGATTATAACAACGCGTTTATTGCTTACAGAAATTCTTTGAATATTTATCAGTCAGAATACAAAGAAATGTTTAATCTCAGTATTCCTAGCCAATTAAAGCGAGATTTGATCAGAACTGGGGAACTGGCTGGCTTTTTTGATGAAGTAGATGAATACGAGAAGGATTTTGGAATGCAGTATGAGCCTTATCTGCCAGAAGGTGGGGATCTGGTCTTTTTTTGGCACAATGGT
Organism: Bacteroidota bacterium; assembly: GCA_038746525.1. Classification (GTDB taxonomy): domain Bacteria; phylum Bacteroidota; class Bacteroidia; order Cytophagales; family Cyclobacteriaceae; genus Ekhidna. Next base: position 11,017 of record JBCDKO010000070.1, on the reverse strand, counting down.
TTAGCGCCTGTCAAAGATGAATGGTCTATTAATTTTGTGATCGCGTCAGGAACAGGACAGGTATTCTTTGAAAATGAAGAGTTGGGTTTGAGCTTCCCTTTTTATTACGATTCTGATGATTACGATACGGATATTTCGGATCTGAAAGCGTTTAGGGTAGCGTTTCCAAAATATGTAGAAAGAGAACCTTTTTTCAACGATGCTGATTTACAATTAGAAGATCATTATTTTAAATTAGAAAGAGCAGAGGATATCAATGCCATTGCATTTAAAATCTTGAATGAACGCATGCTGGCTGAACTTGGAAAGGGGTTATTGCGGGTTGCTTTGAAAAAAGCAATAGAAAAACAGGTCCGAAAAGAGAATGAGAATTTAGGCTTTTTGGTGGGTGCAATAAATTTCGTTACTGAACAAGCTGATACTAGAAACTGGCAAACTATTCCGCATAGTATCTACTACACTCGCGTATCATTAAAAAAAGGAAAGAATGAAGTAGCGTTGATCACTAAAGGTACTCATAATACACGGTCAGAGAATTTTCAAAAATTCGTTTTTATGGGCAAACCTGGTAAAACACAATTTCAGACTTACCAGTCGCTGGAAAGCAATGTAGCTTTTTAGTACACATTTAAATGGCTTTGCAATTAAGCCAAAAGCGGTTATTTTGGTCTTATTAATACATATAAAAAATGTTCACCGAATACGAGATAGAAAGCATGTTGGATTATCCTGAAGTGAAAGAGGCTGCAACAACGCTTAAAAGGGAATTTTTGAAAGAAGAAGCGCCATATCTTGAAATTAGTGATGAAGACTTTTTTTCCTTGGTAGTTATGGCGCCTACAATTGGTATAGCCATGGCTGACGGCAACATCAGTTTTTTTGAAGAAATGGCTTTAAATAAAAAGGCCAGAAAGCTATCAAAAGGGGGGTATTTTATGAAAAAAGATCCCGTTGTGTATGCTATGAAATACTTGATTAAAAACTACCATAATTGGTCTGACCGCTTTTACAATGTGCTTAAAACCACTATACAAACCACCATTCAGCTAGACCAGCTTACGAAAAAAACTTTTGACATAGCCAAAGAAATAAATTATAGTGAGTACAAAAAAGCGGTTTTAGAAGCTCCCTACTTATTAATCCGTTTCATCTCCAGCTTTTTTCTGGAAAATGATGAAGACATCATAAATAGTGATCACAAAATTCGAAGAACTGAGTACCAAAGACTACTCTTAATAGGTGAAAAATTGGAATTAGATAAAATCCCGGTTTTTCAAATGTTTTGCCAGACGTTCAAATAATTTAATGCGACACGAAGTCGTTTGAGTCTTAATGAAATACGCTCATCATCTTAAGCTACTTATCCTTATTCTAAGCATTATTATAGCCTCATGTGATAGTGATGATGTTAGCCCCAATGAAAATATAAATTCAGACTCAGTGATCGTTGCTTGGCTTGATTCCATGAATATCATTGCAACAGCTGATGCCAGTGGGTTATATTATTATCCGGATTCATTAAATCCTGGCGGTGCCCAAGTAAGTCAATCCGGACAGGTCTTGGCTTTTTATTATCAATTGCAGGATTTAAGTGGAAACATCATTGCCAGTCATCAACCAATAGATGGTGATTCACTTTTGTATAAGTACGCGAGCAATGCAGTGTACCCGGTAGCTATAGACCAGGGAATATCATTCATGAAAGTGGGTGAGGTTTTTAACTTTATTTTGCCACCAGGTCTTGCCTATGAAGATGTAGCCTCAATCACCACATCTGATGGAACAGGCATTGTTATTTTACAAATTACACTTGTTGCTATCCTTAGCGAAGAGGAGATTCTGGCAGAAGAACTCAACCAAATAGATGAATACATTAGTATAAACGACCTAAATGATACCATAAGCGTAACCATTGGAAGTATCGATACCACCTTTTTAAACAATACTATTCTCTCCATCGATACAACGTTCATTTATGATATTGATAGTGTAGAATACTTTAGTTCAGGTATTAGATATAAACAGTTGGAAGAAGGCCAAGGGCCTACACCAATAAACGGAGATTTAATTAGCATTAACTACATTGCTGAGTGTCTTGACGGCACACAATTTCAATCGAGAACAATTTTTGAAATACAATTCGGTTCAACGGTTCCAAATGTCCTAATACCTGGTTTTGAATTCGGCATAAGCCTAATGGCTTCTTCAGAAAGAGGGTTAATCATGATCCCATCATCGCAAGCCTACAGGGAAAGCGCAAGGATCATTCCCCCATCCATCATTCCTGAACTTATAGAAGCTGCCATTATTCCTGATTATGTAGAGCAGGTTTCACCATACAAAACCTTGGTTTTTGACGTTACACGAATAGATTAATTTGTCCATTTAATCCAATTAACGTGTTCACACTCAAGTTTGTAATTTTAAAGCCATCTTGTTAGTATCTTTCACACGATATTATTCTATCTTGTTATGCATTCTTCTTTCCTCAGAAAGTGTTTTTAGTCAGGAAGATATTTATCAGAAATACAATATTTATCGAAATCCTTTAAGAGTATTTATCAATCAATTCAGCATCACTGCTACTACTGGATATGGAGCTACGTTTTATTCGCATGATTTGAGTGGTGTATTTTTTTATCAGGATGAGCAAAATCAATTTGTGTTTACTAACGAAGAGAATTTAGGTAGTACCTTCTTCGGCTTCACAGATTGGTTGAATAGTCCTCAGCAAGGTCCTCAAACTTCTTTGGAAAACCCTTTTGAGGTGCCTTTCGATTATTTGCCTAATCCAGTTAATAATCCCGCTTTAGGAAATCAAACTTTTTTATTGAATACCGATACTGTCGATTTTGGATTTGAGGGAACCAGTCATGGAATTCCAATCAATTTAATGCTACATTATGAATATTTTAATTTTCGCATTGGTTTTGGATATTCCTATGAAAGGCAATTTGTAAGATCATTAGCTCCAACTAATTTTCAAGTTCAAGTCAGGGATTATGAACCCGACTTCAAGTCTACAAGATTCACCAGATTGTATGGAATGGTGGGCTATAAGTTTTACTCCTGGTGGTGGTATGATTTTGTTGCAGAAATAAATGTAGGAAGTATCAATGCCGGATCACAGTTCAACGATGGTGCAATAAGTAGAGGGATTTACACCAACTTTGGTGTCAGCATTGAAAACAATTGGTCTGAATATTTTCGAATCATCGTGAGGCCAAGTATGGACTTTAAGTCTTACACAGTCAATTTGCCTGACGGAGCCACTGTGGAGCATAGGCAACCTACGTTTTTTGTGCAGTTTGGAGTCAGCATTAATATTCCCGACATTCGTCGATCTCCAATGAAAAGCGACCATACTCAGCTCAAACATGTCTATACCGATCCTCTTACCGGTCGTAAAGAAGAGGTGAGAGGTCAGCCAATTACTAAGCGGCAGAACCCAAAAATTGGTGAGAATCATAGAACACCCAAGAAGCACATGCCCAGTCTGAAAGATCGCGTAAAATCAAAAAGACGCAACTAAGTAAGAGTAAAATTTGTACCTTGCGGCTTAATTTTTAAAAGACCCCAAAATAGGTTAAATGGCAGACGGAGATATTGATCGTTTATCACCTTCAGAAGAGAACATTATTCCCATCAATATAGAAGAAGAGATGCGAGGCGCCTACATCGATTATTCGATGAGCGTGATCATTTCCAGGGCACTTCCAGACGTAAGAGATGGATTAAAACCTGTACATCGAAGAATTCTCTACGGAATGGATGAATTAGGTGTTAATTACAATAAATCCTATAAAAAATGTGCGCGTGTTGTAGGTGATGTTCTGGGTAAATACCATCCTCATGGAGATACAGCAGTTTACGATACTATGGTTCGCATGGCTCAGCAATGGTCCATGAGATATCCTCTGGTAGATGGGCAAGGAAATTTTGGGTCGGTAGATGGCGATTCACCGGCCGCTATGCGCTATACGGAAGCCAGGCTGAGACGTATCTCAGAGGAACTTTTAGCAGATATTAGAAAGCAAACCGTAGACTATGTTCCAAACTATGACGACAGTACGGAAGAGCCCAGTGTATTGCCTGCAAAGGTTCCCAACTTGCTCATTAATGGAGCTAGTGGTATTGCGGTGGGAATGGCCACCAATATGGCACCACATAATTTATCTGAGGTAGTGGATGGTCTAATCGCATATATCGACGATAATGACATTTCCATAGACGGTTTGATGAAACACATTACCGCACCGGATTTCCCAACCGGAGCGACAATCTACGGATATCAAGGAGTGAGATCAGCCTATGAAACAGGCAGGGGAAGGATAGTGCTTCGGGCGAAAGCGAATTTCGATACTATTGCAAGTTCTGGCGGAGAGCAAATTATTGTTTCTGAAATACCATACCAAGTAAACAAAGCAAGTATGATAGAAAAAACTGCTGCTTTGATCAATGACAAAAAAATCGAAGGTATTGCTGATATCAGAGACGAATCAGATAAACAGGGAATGCGTATTGTGTATGACCTTAAGAGGGATGCAATCCCAAATATTGTGCTTAACAACCTTTATAAGCAAACGCAACTCCAGTCTTCTTTTAGTGTAAATAATGTTGCGCTTGTAAAGGGCAGACCTAAAACACTCAACCTTAAGGAGCTCATCAAGCACTTTGTAGATCATCGTCACGAAGTAGTGATTAGAAGAACGCAATATGAACTAGATGAAGCCGAACGACGAGCTCATATACTCGAAGGTTATTTAATTGCTCTAGACAATCTCGACGAAGTAATCAATCTTATTAGGTCTTCAAAAGATCCTGATGAAGCCAGAGAAGGCCTTATTAACAAGTTCGATTTAACTGAAATTCAAGCCAAAGCAATCCTGGATATGAGATTGCAGCGGCTCACAGGCCTCGAAAGAGATAAGATTATAAAAGAATACGAAGAGATCAAGCAATTAATTGAAAAGCTCAAAGAAGTACTTTCTGATGTAGATCTTCGGATGTCTATTATCAAGGAGGAGCTTACGGAGATGAAGGAACGTTATGGTGATGCAAGAAGGTCGAATATAGAACATAGTGCAGATGAATTCACCGCGGAAGATATGATCCCAGATGAAGATATGGTCATAACCATCTCACACCATGGATACATCAAGAGAACCCCCCTTATTGAATATCGAACACAGGGAAGGGGAGGGGTAGGAAGTAGGGCCGCCATCTCCAAAAATGACGACTTTACGGAACATTTATTCATCGCATCAGCGCATAATTATCTGTTGATATTCACAGCGTTTGGAAAGGTTTTCTGGATTAAAGTTTGGGAATTACCAGAAGGGAGTAAAGCATCTAAAGGACGTCCTATTCAGAATTTGATTAATATTGAATCAGAAGATCAGGTTAGATCTGTGATCAATGTGAAGACATTGGAAGATCCAGACTACATCAATAATAATTATCTGGTAATGTGTACTCAAAGAGGAACCATAAAGAAGACCTCTCTGGAAGCATACAGTAGGCCCAGGAAAAATGGAATCAATGCGATTACTATTAATGATGGAGACAAGCTATTGAATGTGGAATTGACGGATGGAGACAGCCATATTATTATTGGATGTAATTCCGGGAGGGCAATTAATTTCCACGAATCAGATGCCAGATCTATGGGAAGAATGGCATCAGGTGTTAGGGGTATGAGCATTTCCGATAAAGAATTTGTTGTTGGAATGGTTTGTGTCAATTATAAAAACCCGCCTAACTTACTTGTTGTATCTGAAAAAGGGTATGGAAAAAGGTCCGGACTAGAAGACTACCGTGTCACAAAAAGGGGAGGAAAAGGCGTTAAGACATTAAATATTACAGAAAAAACTGGTGAACTTGTAGCGATTAAAGATGTGAATGATGGAGATGAATTGATGATTATTAATAAATCTGGGATTGCCATCAGGACTTCTATAGATAATTTGCGAGTGATGGGCAGAGCTACGCAAGGAGTAAAGTTGATCAAACTCAATGAAAATGATGAAATTTCAGCAGTCGAAAAAATATCTATCATTGAAGAAAATGACCAGGAAAAATCGGAAAACCTAGATGAAAATAAAAATGAGAATAAAGAATAAATCGTATAGCGTAATGAAAACTTTTTTAACCATCCTTCTGGCAACCACTATCTGTATTATTGGATATTCCCAGAAAAAACCTAAAGTCAATAAGATAGAACCCGCTTTAAAAGAAGGGAACTACAGCGAAGCTAAAATGATTGTAGATGAAGCCGTTATTTATGAGAAAACAAAAGATGATCCGGAAGTATGGTTTTTGAGAGGCCAGGTATACGCCGCATTAGATACGGCAAATAATGAACCCGGTGCACTTGAAGAGTCTCTTAAAGCATTTGACAAGGCACTTGAACTTGATCCTGAGCAGAAAAAAATAAGTAGTGTGGATTTTGCCACAGGTTCAGTGGTAAATGTTGAATCAAAAAAACAAGGTTACTATGCTTATTATTACAATAAAGCAATTAGTGACTATAATGATCAAAGTTTCGAAGGTGCAGCAGAAAATTTTGAAATGGCATTTTACATTATGCCTAGTGATACCAACGCAATTCTAAACGCAGCGTACGCAGCATCAGCGGCAGAGTTGAATGAAAAAGCAAAAGCAAATTTTGAGAAAGCCTACAAAGCAGGGTCAACAGATAAAAATATATTCCTTCAATTATACAACTATGCCATTAAAGAAGAAGATTTAGAGAAAGGATTAGATGCTATTCAAAAAGGAAGAGAAGTATATCCAGACGATGTAGACTTCATGAAGTATGAAGTGAATCTTTATATTCAATTGAAAAAAACAGAGGAAGCCAGAAAAGGATTGGAAGAGGCCATTGCTGCTGATGCTGGAAATGTGGATCTGTTGTTTAGTATGGGGGTACTTCAAGAGGAGATAGGAAATGTTGATACTGCTATAGAATATTATAAAAAAGCGATCAGTATAGACCCGAACCATTTTAATTCAAATTTTAACTATGCCGTTTATGTATTCAACAGAGCGAATGAAATGATGAAAGAGCGTAATGCTTTAAACTATAAAGAGGAGGAAAAAATAGACGAACTTACAGCTAAAATAAATGCTCAGCTTGAAGAAGCACTTCCTCTATGGGAGAAACTGTACTCTATGAACAGTACAGATCAGACTGTACTGGAAACTCTCGGCTACATCTACACTAATCTGGAAATGGATGACATGGCTGATAAAATCTCTGATGAACTGGATGCAGTGAAAGGGTAAAGCCAATCAACAAAATCATAACTAAGCCATTGAATAAAACTTCAGTAGTTTTTAATTTTTCATAATATTTACAATTTATGGCTAAATAGTAACGGTGTATATAATATATTTACTTTCATTATTAAAATTAACCTTATATTCAACGATAACGTTATGCGACTTAACTTATTTATAAACCAGTAAGTATGGAACAATCCTTTATAGAAAAAATCTATGCGCGCCATGAACGGTGTGATCATTGTCTGTCCGCGAATAAGATAGCCTACTTTTTTGATGAATTATTAGGTCTTCTTTTTCCCAATTTCTCAGATCATCCGATCAAGAATAAAGAAATGCTTCAACAATCGTTTAAGTCTTCCAAAGTCCAACTATCGAGACTAATAAAAGCTACTTTATCCACAAAATTTGAACTTATGGCGCGAGACTTTTTTAAGGCGCTACCAAGCGTATTTGAGTTGCTCATTGAAGACGTCCAAGCAATTTATGAAGGTGATCCAGCGGCGTTAAGCAAAGAAGACGTCATTCGGACCTATCCAGGATTTTATGCAATATCGGCTTATCGGATTGCTCATGAGTTATATCTAAGAAATATCCAGCTCATTCCACGTACCATTACAGAATACGCTCATAGTAAAACAGGAATAGACATCCATCCTGGCGCAAGAATTGGACGCAGATTCTGCATTGATCATGGAACAGGGGTGGTAATCGGTGAAACCACCGAAATAGGCAATGATGTAAAAATCTACCAAGGAGTTACACTAGGCGCTTTGAGCGTTGACAAAAGTTTCGCTCATACTAAAAGACATCCAACCATTGAGGATAGGGTAATTATCTACTCCGGAGCCACTGTCTTAGGAGGGAACACGATCATTGGAGAAGATTCCATTGTAGGCGGAAATGTATGGTTAACGGAAAGTGTACCGTCTTCAACTCAGGTTTACTACAAGGCACTGAATGAACATAAGGTAAAATCGTATAGTTAGCGGCTATTTAACATTCTATGAATAGTCTTTTCAATCTTATTGGTAAGACCCCATTAGTGAAGATAGGTCGGATAAATCAAAACAATAACGTGACGATCCTGGGAAAGTTAGAGGGGCAAAATCCAGGTGGAAGTGTAAAGGACAGGGCTGCTTATGGTATGATTTCAGGTGCTCTCGAAAAGGGGGAAATCAAGAAAGGAGATCGCTTGATTGAAGCTACAAGTGGTAATACTGGAATTGCTTTAGCAATGATTGCCCAATCGATGGGGTTGGAGATGACGCTACTTATGCCAGAAAATAGTACCATAGAACGAGTGCATGCCATGAGGGCTTATGGAGCAAACGTGATTTTAACCCCGGCGGATGGAACGATAGAATACTCACGGGAGTTGGCGGAGAAAATGGCCAACGAAGAAGGATATTATATCCTTAACCAATTTGCTAATCCTGACAACTATGGAATGCACTATAAAACCACAGGACCGGAGATATGGAACGATACCAATCATGAAGTCACTCACTTTGTGTCAGCTATGGGTACTACTGGTACCATTATGGGGGTTTCAAGGTATCTTAAAGAGCAAAACGCTACCATTCAAATTGTTGGTACTCAGCCGACGGAGGGATCCAGCATACCGGGTATTCGTAGGTGGTCACCTGCATTTTTACCTAAAATATTCGAAAAAGATCGAGTTGACAGAACCATCGACGTAAGTGAAGATCAAGCAAGGAATATGGCAAGAAGACTTGCGAAAGAAGAAGCAATATTAAGTGGTATGAGTAGTGGTGGAGCACTTATTGCAGCGCTACAAATAGCCTCTGAAATTAAATCAGGTACTATTGTATTCATTGTGTGTGACCGCGGAGATCGTTACCTCAGTTCGGGATTATTTGATTGACTCTTCAAAGTTTTTATCAAAAATCAACCTCACTGCAAAGCTTTCATCACCCAAACAGAAGAAACATATGGACAAATAAGGACCATATCAAAATATTGACTTGCTGGAATTAGCTCTCAGCAAATACCTTTTGGTTATAGAAGTAAGATCCTACTAACAAAATTATTGCAATTGCAGCCCCTCCAAACTGACCGTCATTAGCCATTAGATGGGCCGTCAAAGCCAAAATAAAATTTATACCAAGCCCATAATAAGCGAGTCTTTTTAACAATTTAGATCTGTTAGATAAGATCGCAATTACTGCCAACAGCTTTGCAACAGCAAGTGGGATAACTAAAGTAGCTGGATAGCCCAATGATTCGAAATTCTGACCAACCTCTTCAGTATTGGTCAGATAAAAAAATACGCTCATAATCATCATCAAGCATAAGAGAGTGGTAAATACCCAGTAAAGAATTTTTTGCAATTTCATAAGTTAGGAGTTTTCTGCAAAATAACTAATTCTGATATGTAATTGAGTTTATGAATTACAAAACTTAAGAAATCCTGATTCGACCCTTTAAATTCTCTAAAAGTAGGTGTACCTCACAAATTCATTTATCGTGATCCTGTACCATTTTAAAAGTTCAAAAACGTCTTTTGCAGTTTAAAAAGGAAAAATCCCGTCAATTATTATGGTGTTTTTGCGGCATTGATTTTTACGTCAGGTCAGGATTTCTGAACTTAAGAAAAGAAATTTCATATACTAAAAACTGATTTGTTTTTAAAAGGAAGGATAGCACAGTTTTGCAGTATTGAAGAACTGAATACATATCATGTAGCGTATAGAGAAAAGAGAATGACATAAAAAAATACCCCCGGGCCAAGACTCAAAACTAGCTTTTTCATATCATTCTCTTCCTTACTTAACTATGAAATACTTATTGTTTTTGGAGGTTTGGGTCTGGCTTCTTCCTTTTTAGGAATAGCTACTTCCAAAATTCCGTCTTCGTAGGAAGCTTTGATTTTATCCCCATTTGCACTGTCTGGTAGTGTAAAGGACCTATGGAATGAATGATACGCAAATTCTCGACTACTATATTTACCATCTTCACTATTTTTCTCTTCGTTTCTTTCCGAAGAAATAGTTAAAAGATGATGATCTAATTCGATGTTGAAATCAGATTTTTTCATACCAGGAGCGGCCATCTCAACGATAAACCCGTTATCATCTTCCTTGATATTTACTTTAGGAAGCGTTGTGTTGCTTTCAGAAAAGTTGCTTCGTCTCCAATTACCTAATTCAGTGTTGAAGAAATCGTCAAACAGATTACTGAATGACGGACGTGCTTCTCGATTTGTTTTTACAATAGTCATGATCTTGTCTGTTTTATGATTGTATATTTCTTATGTTAAAGGAAAAGACAAAGAACATTCCATTTGGGCTTTGGGCCAAACAAGCCGTCACTTTGTCATTTTTAATCTTTTATAAGTGTCAAAATGGCAAAAAGAAAAGGATAAGGTCGAGGAAAAGAAGAAAAAAAGACGCGAATTGATTTTGCCGGGTAATCGCGTGAATTGATTTACAAATCAAATTTTACATGTAGATCTGAGTTGGTTAAATACGATCTCCTGGGATTGCTACGAATTTTATCGCGATCTTCAATACATAAACTTACCATTTTTTATTGACAGTAAGGTGTATATCAAATTAACGAATTTGTAACCCACCTTAAGCAGCCTTCTTTAGGGCAGCCAGTTGTTGTTCAAGGCTTTTACTTCGTTTTTCTTTAAATTTGGTTTGGTTTAGCCGAAATATTTCGGGATTAAACGCTTCTTTTTTAGTCATCATATGAAAATAGATGA
>JBCDKO010000069.1:0-20165 GCA_038746525.1 Bacteroidota bacterium | reverse complement strand
GTCAATCTTTTCATGAGAAGGACTAATTTTCATCTTCATTTATTTTGTTTGCACACCTAAATAAGTGAAGAAAGCTGAGCCAAAAAAGCTTATTTAAATACTATTTAAGCCCTTTTGGCCCTTTTTTGATACTAAGTCTGCTGATTTAAGGAATAGATTTAAATATCATTTTTATTAAAATAATCAACTTAAAAAATGATTTTATAAAATAATATGTTTGAGTTCACTCTGAAAAGTCAAAATCAAATCAAAAATCAACCCATACGGTCAAATTCGAGGGTTGAAAAAGCCTGAAACAGGGTTTTCGGAGCGGACTCATATGTTGCTATACTTAAAATAAATCCTATATTTCAATAGGGTTACTTTACAAAGTATTTGATAATCAACTTAAGTAACTGAATAGTAGATATTATTCATTGGGATGAGGTAACACGTTGAATAGGAGGTCATTGATTTCGAATAAGAGGACAAAATCGTTCCCCAAGTTTGATGAATCAAAAATCATTTAGTATGAATATTCAACTATTGTAAATGTAAATCAATTACTTGAATCAATCCGCCACCAGTTGTGGTGAAATGCAGGTTAAGCAAGGGTATGTGGATATGGATAAAGCTAAACGTCGTAAATTTTAATAACAGAAGTCCTTATTGCACTTAAGTTTAATCTAGCCTTTATGATTAATACCCTACCTATTGTTATTGGCTGACTTTTTTGAAATCAATCACAATAATTTTTAGTTTAATTATTTACTATGGTAGGAAATCGATTTACAGAATTTATTCCAGATAAAAATCCTGATCAGACCGCTTTTGATAATTTGCTCAATATCTTCCTACAATTGATGGTAATTACTTCGGGAGATGTGAACGAAGCATTAAGTTGGTTGACTAATCTGGACAGACAACATAATATCTCAACTGCAGATTATGGAATTGGGGACTTTATTGATGATTTAAAAAATAAAGGCTACATCGACGATAAAAATGAAAAGGGAGAATTTAAGATTACTGCTAAAAGTGAGCAGCAAATTCGCAAAAGCGCATTAGAGGAGATTTTTGGAAAATTAAAGAAGTCCGGCAGGGGAAATCATACATCGAATTTTACGGGTACGGGTGACGAAATTACGTCGGATTATCGGGAGTTTCAATTTGGGGATTCGTTAGAGCAAATCGAAATGACTGAAAGTATCCGAAATGCGCAGATTAATCACGGGATAGGTGATCTTCAGCTCACCGAAGATGACTTAGAGATAAGAGAACGTGAATATAAAACGCAAACCTCTACGATCTTAATGATCGACATAAGTCACTCAATGATCCTTTATGGGGAAGATCGGATTACCCCAGCAAAGAAAGTTGCCATGGCCTTGGCTGAGTTGGTTAAACGAAAATATCCTAAAGATACACTAGACGTCATTGTTTTTGGGAATGATGCCTGGCAAATAGAAGTAAAAGACCTCCCTTATTTAAATGTGGGACCATACCACACCAATACTGTAGCGGGCCTGGAGTTAGCAATGGATTTACTTCGAAGAAGAAAAAATAAAAATAAGCAAATCTTTATGATCACAGATGGGAAACCCACATGTCTGAAAGAAGGCATCAAGTATTACAAAAACAGCTTCGGGTTGGACCCAAAAATATTGAATAAAACACTCAATTTGGCTGCTCAATGTCGGAGAATCAACGTTCCAATAACCACTTTTATGATTGCATCTGACCTTTACTTACAAGAATTTGTGCGAGAATTTACGAAGGTAAACAATGGAAATGCTTACTACAGTAGTCTCAAAGGATTGGGAGATTTGATTTTTGAAGATTACAAAAGAAATAGAAGAAAAAATCTCTAAATGGATTATACAGAATTAACTGCTGATCAAAAGCATAAAATCTGCACACTGGGCGAGCTTAAAAATGCAGGCTATCAGCCTAAATCCATCAAGCAGGAGTTAAGAAACAACCTGATCAGGGTAAAAAAGCTTGGAAAAAATATGTTTGAAGGAATCTGGGGCTATGAAGACACAGTGATACCTGATGTTGAAAGAGCAATTCTTTCTATGCATAATATCAATTTTCTTGGGCTAAGAGGACAAGCAAAGACGAGAATGGCCAGAATGATGACTGGTCTTTTAGATGACTATATTCCCGTAATTGAAGATGCTCCATTAAACGATGATCCATTAGATGCTATTTCAAAGTTCGCAAGAGATCAAGTCCGAGAGCATGGTGATAAAACCAGGATCTCCTGGGTGTGTAGAGAAGAAAGATACACGGAGAAGCTAGCAACACCTGACGTTACCATTGCTGATTTGATTGGGGATGTAGATCCAATAAAAGCTGCAAGTTTAAAGCTTGCTTATTCTGATGAACGAGTCATCCACTTTGGTTTAGTCCCCAGATCTCATCGAGGAATCTTTGTTATAAATGAACTTCCGGACCTTCAAGCCAGAATCCAAGTAGCCCTATTTAATATCTTGCAAGAAGGCGATATTCAAATTAGAGGATTCAAGCTTAGAATGCCCTTAGATATTCAGTTTGTCTTTACGGCCAATCCGGAGGATTACACAAACAGAGGCTCTATTGTAACCCCGCTTAAAGACCGAATAGATAGCCAGATCATTACACATTATCCGTCTTCACTAGAAATAGGGAAGAAAATAACCTCACAAGAAGCACATATTACCAAGGAACAGTCCGAAGCTGTAGAAATCTTTGACTTAGCAAAAGATCTGATTGAACAAATTGCTATTGAGGCAAGGGATAGTGAATATGTAGATGCTAAAAGTGGTGTCAGCGCCCGTCTCACCATATCTGCATATGAGAACCTTGTTAGTGCTTGTGAACGCCGACTTTTAACCAATGCAGACCCAAAAACTAATGTGAGAATCTCGGATTTCATAGGGGTTATTCCTTCTATCACTGGCAAAGTAGAACTGGTCTATGAAGGAGAGCAGGAAGGGCCAGGAATAGTGGCAAATAATCTGGTTGGCAAAGCAATAAGGTCTCAGTTTACAAATTATTTTCCTGATCCGGAGAAAGAGCGAAAGAAGGAAAGCAGCAACCCTTATGACATTATAAAGGATTGGTTCGAAAAAGGAAATATGGTAGACTTGATTTACGATGCTTCGGAAAAAGATTACCGAAAAGAATTAGAGAATGTTCCTGGTCTTTCCGTCCTAGTGGACAAATTTCAGAAAACATCCCATCGAGGATTCAAATATTTTTTAATGGAGTTTGCATTATTTGGATTAGCTGAGTACAGTATGTTAAGCAGGCATCAATTGGAAAGAAGTATGCAATTCAAAGATTTATTCACAAGCATGTTTAACCTGCCACAGATGGGGGACGATGAATGAAAAAGTTAAAAAGGCGATCAGGCTTATCAGAAAGGGTGAGGGACAATTTATAGAATTTAAGAAAAAAGCCAATCATCCTGAAAAAATCGTTCGTGAGGTGGTTGCCTTTGCCAATTCCGACGGTGGTAATCTTTTTATAGGAGTAGATGATAATGGAACAATTAGTGGTCTAAGATATCCTGAGGATGAAGAATATGTTTTAACCAAAGCAATAAAAGAACTTTGCAGGCCAGAGGTGGCTTTTGAAGTGAGCTATCTGAAAGTAAAAGAAGATGTTGAAATTCTTCACTATCATATTCAAGAAGGGCATAAAAAACCCTATTTTGCCTTCCTTGAAAAAAGGCGTAAACTGGGCAAATCATTCATTAGAGTAGATGACCATTCCATCCAGGCTAGCTACGAAGTAAGACAAATTTTAAAAAAAAGTAACCGAAACCATGCTCCTATCATTTTTGAAGAGAAAACACGCGAGCTTTTTGAATATTTTAAGTCTAATCAAGAGATTACTCTAAATCAATATATGGAATTGAGTGGATTAGATAAAAAACTTGCCTCCAATAAGTTAGTCAGTTTGGCTTTATCCGGAGCTTTAAAAATAGAGCCTCGCGAGGGCGAGGATGTATTTTTACCTTCAGAGTGATTGTTAGAAATTCCTCCGTTTTGTTTTCCTTTTTCCTGTGAATAACCCAATATTACAACGATTTTTTTCCATAATGTAAACCATTTACTGCATGGCTAAATCCTCCCAGAAGAAGATTTTTGTATTGGATACCTCGGTTATTCTTTTTTCACATGATTCAATTCTCAATTTTGCTGAGCATGATGTTGGTATCCCAATTACCGTGTTAGAAGAGTTGGATCAATTCAAAAAAGGGAACGATACTAAGAATTTTGAGGCCAGAGAGTTTATTCGATTGCTGGATAAACTTGCCAAAGACCAAAATCTTAACGAGTGGATTACTCTGAATGGTAGAGCGAAAGGAAACTTTAAGGTGATCATGGACTCAGATAGCACCTTAGATGCTACGAAAATATTTGCAGATAATAAGAATGATCATCGTATCTTAAATGCGGCCCTTACGGTGAAAGAGCAGGAAATAGGCAGGAATGTAATACTTGTTTCCAAGGATATTAATCTTCGGTTAAAGGCTAAATCTTTACAGATGACTGCTGAAGATTACGAAACAGGTAAAATCAAGAACGTGAATACTTTAACTACCGGCAAGACTGAATTGGAAGACATTAATTCTAAACACATCGATGACCTGTTTAGAGACTATAAAGTAGATAGAAAGAAAATCCTCAAAAGAAAAAAATTCCCGGCAAACAACTATTTTATACTTAAGAGTGAGAAAAATTCTGTCTTGGGATATTACAATGCTCAAAAAGACACCGTAGAGAAAGTGGATAAAGAAACTGTTTATGGCATTAAACCAAAGAATGCCGAACAAACTTTTGCCATGCATGCTATGCTTAATCCGGAAATTAAACTAGTAAGTGTCAATGGGGTTGCGGGAACAGGAAAAACCTTACTTGCCTTAGCTTCTGCGCTGGAACAAAGAAGAAACTTCAAGCAGATTTATCTAGCCAGACCTATTGTGCCCTTGAGTAATAAGGACATCGGTTATTTGCCGGGCGATATTAAATCAAAGCTTAATCCCTATATGGAACCACTTTGGGATAATCTAAAGTTCATCCAACACCAGTTTAAAGAAAGTGACAAAGAATTTACCAGAATAACCGATATGGTGAATCAGGAAAAGTTGATGATTACACCTTTGGCATATATTAGAGGAAGAAGCTTATCCAATATATTCTTCATTGTAGATGAGGCTCAAAACCTGACACCGCACGAAGTGAAAACTATTATAACCAGAGCTGGAGAGAATACAAAAATTGTGTTTACAGGAGATATTTATCAGATAGATACGCCGTACCTTGACTCTCAATCGAATGGCCTTTCTTTTTTAATAGATCGCATCAAAGATCATCCAATGTTTGCTCATGTAACACTTGAAAAAGGTGAGCGATCAGAACTGGCAAATCTGGCAAATGAGTTGTTATGAATTATTATAGGTAGGGTTTTAGAGAGGCTGTTTGTATTCAGAAGAAACACATAAACTTATGAAAAAAATAGTCTTACCCTTATTTATTCTAATCTCAGTATCCTTTGCATGTGATGATGATCAAACCGAGGTTTCTTGCGGGCCATATGCGATAACAAGTGAAGATTACGAAAACATCCAGTCAGATCCCTTTTCTATCTCCTCATCTGAAATCATAGATAATTGCTTGTCCATAGAAATAATTACCGGAGGATGTGATGGAGAAAGCTGGACTGCACAACTGTATAAATCTGAAGCGGAAACTTTCTCCTTACCCCCTCAATTATTCATGAAGCTTGTACTAAATGATGATGAATACTGTGAAGCAGCAATCAAAAAAACCTTTCAATTTGACCTTACTCCGATAATAGACCAAAGAGAGCAATTTATAATAAGGCTTGAGGGATGGGATCAACTGCTTGAATATCCAACCTTTGATACTACTAATATTCTTGGCAATTGGAATTTAACAAACATTAATGGAGGTTTACTTGGTACAGATATTCGTTTTTCCAGAGGAGAAATCATATGGAAATTTGGTAAGGAGAAAGTAGAGATTCAAAACAATATTGGAAATGAAACAGTAGGTATTATGGAGAATGGAACCTATGACTACTCGATAACAAAGAGCAATAACCATAGAAATTATTATGAACTTGAAATTGGTGAACTTAATATGGGGCCAATAATCCATCTTACCGTAGATAGCTTAGTCATAGATCAACGAGTTGTGGATGGATTGCAGTATGTTCTAATAAGATAGTTCTTTTCTTCGTAGGCCCCCTTAATTGTTAATTGCATCTTCTTTGGTAGTTTTCCGTTTTGTTATTTCATTTTTAAACTCAATTCTACTGCATGATTCAATTAAGAGACGTTAGCAAATTCATTGAAACCAAATACCAAAGGACATTTATTCTAAAAGGCATTGATTTGGAAATTACTGAAGGTGAATTTGTAAGCATCATGGGGCCTTCAGGTTCCGGAAAATCAACGCTTCTTAACATAATTGGAATGCTGGATCGTCCATCAGAAGGAGAATATTTCTTCATGGATGAGCCTGTTCATAAACTTAGGGAAAAGCGGATTTCGAAAATTCACAAGGAACACATCGGATTTATTTTTCAAGCCTATCATCTAATTGATGAGCTCACTGTTTACGAAAACATCGAAACACCACTGATCTATCGTGGTATAAAGGGCAAAGAAAGAGCAAGCATGATCGCAGAGATGTTAGATCGATTCGCTATGGTGGCCAAAAAAGATTTGTTTCCAGAACAACTTTCCGGCGGTCAGCAGCAGTTGGTAGGAGTAGTAAGAGCAATTATTGGAAAACCACAGCTTTTGCTTGCGGATGAGCCAACTGGGAATCTTCACTCTTCACAAGGAGAGGAGGTAATGGGCATTTTGAAACAGCTACACGGTGAAGGGATGACAATTATCCAGGTAACTCACAACGAAAAATTTGCGGAATATGGCTCTAAGATTATACAACTGGAAGACGGTAGGATAGTAAGCAGCAAATAACCGTATTGAATTATGCACTTATATAATAGCTCTGGTAAGCTACAAGCGAAGAAAATAGATCATTCAGATAAAGCAAGTACAACAAATCAACAGATTTCTGAATCCAAATGTGCTTATATGTACGCTCTAACCCACATTTTTCATATTTAGTGTCTCTAAGAAAAGACGAAAAACACGCTAGTGACACTTACAGCATAGTTTTTTGGTAAAAGAATGAATCGAATCTATTTTACACTTTAGAATCAATTTCTTAATTTCTCAAAAATTCATCTGGATTTTGAACGAATTGAAGGTAACCCTATAGTTTTATTGGGTTTTCATTAGAATCCTAAAAATAGATTCAATGACTATTTGTTATCCAAATCTCAAAAAAACATGCTCTACGAGCTAGAGATATCGTTTTCTTTCAAAAAACACCGTTTTCTTAGAGACACTATTTACTAAGTGTCTAATTCAACAACCGTTTTCAGGGATCCATCCCAAATTAGTTTATCGAAGAAGATACTTAGCAATACTAAAAGGGGAAACAAGAATTTATTATGAACACTTTTGAACTTGAAATCAACCTATCCTAAGGGCATTACTTAATGCAGAGGAAGAATTTTTTTCGTTTACAGTTTTCATAAGGCCATTTATAAAGGAATATTAATGACATATAGGGTACAGTTGAAGTTACCCTAACCTTATCTTATGGGCTTAGAGAAGCGGAGTTGCTAGAAACATGTGGAGAAAACCCTCAAAAAATTTCGAGATAAGAAGTAGATGGTTAAATCTCTAATTGCTATCAGGGGATGTTTCTTTAACTCGCAAAACAATCATTTAAGATAGGTCTATGCTGCTGATCAAAGTTTTGGTAACACCACTCTCTCAATAGATTCACCTCATGATCTACCAACGACTCGATCGCTTTTTTAAGTTCTTTTTCAAATAACCGCTTATCAAAGCTCACCTTCGATAAAATAGTTTTAAAATATTCTAACATGTGAATAATTGTTAAGGTTAAAACCAACATTTTAACTTTGGAGTTCTGAATTATATCAGTTTCAAAGAATATAGGTCGTAATGGATTCTACGGAAAAAAAAGGTTTGGGGTTAGCAATTTTATTATCGGTATCTTATCTTATCCAGGCTCAAGAGGCATCAATAAAACTTGGGAAAAATCAGATAGGTTTGAACCAATATTTCACGATTACAATCCAGGTAGAGAATGATAGGTTAAAACAGTATAGTGAATTCCCAACTATTGATGGTTTTATCAAAAGAGGAACCTCCTCTTCAACCACTACTAATTATGTCAATGGGCGGATGTCTTCTACACAAAGCCTTACCCAAAATTACCAGGCTACTGAACAGGGAGATTTCCTGCTAAACCCATTTACGATGACTATTAATGGCAAAAAAGTTCAATCTCAAGGAATGCAAATCAAAGTGGGGGATGAAGTAGAAAGACCATCTAGAAACAGTGCGTTTGGTCATGACCCCTTTGACAGCTTTTTCGGTAAAAGAAATAGGCCAACAGAATTCGTTGATATAGAAGCAGACGCGTTTGCAGCGTTGTCAGTCGATAAAGATGAAGTATACCTCGGAGAGGGTTTTACTGCGACTCTCGCATTCTATGTGGCAGAGTCAAACCGCGCCGAAATGAGATTTTATGATCTTTCCAATCAAATTACTGAAATCGTTAAAAAAGTAAAGCCGACTAATTGCTGGGAAGAAAACTTTAGTATTGATCAGATTGTAGGCGATCCAATTCAGATTAATGGTAAAGGATACACACGCTATAAAATTTACCAAACAGCATACTATCCGCTTACTGTTCAAGATATTGAGTTTCCTTCTGTGGGCTTAAAGATGATTAAATATAAAGTAGCTAAGAATCCATCCTTCTTTGGAAGAAACAGACAAGAAGACTATGAGACTTTTTACTCCAGAACCAAAACGGTAAAAGTGAAAGAACTTCCTGCCCATCCTTTCAAAGAGATGGTAGCAGTTGGAAATTATAGATTGGATGAAACAATTAGCACGGATAATTTGGCGACCGGTCAGAGTTTTAATTATGATTTTAGTATCATAGGTGAAGGGAATATTTCTTCCATTGAAGCACCTATACCTCCGGAAAGAAGCAATTTTGATTTCTACGCTCCAAACGTAAAACAGAATATCACGCGATCAAATGGAAGAGTAAGAGGCACTAAAACTTACAACTTTTATGTCATTCCTAATGAACCAGGTGAATATTATTTATCCGACTATTTCTCTTGGATTTTTTTCAATCCAGAAATCGAAAGTTACGATACACTTCAGTCTGAATTAAAAGTGACAGTAACAGGTAGCAGTAGAAAAAATCTATCCATCGCTTCAAACGATCTTGGAGATTTCTATGATCGCATTGATAATGCAGATAATTCGCTGAAGTCTATCAATGGAAGTAATTGGTTGACTATTTTAGTGAATATTTTGACGATAACCATTCTTAGCCTCACAGCTTACCTGATGTTCAAAAAGAAAGCATAAATTTTATGGGCAACACATTAGGAAAAATTTTTAGAGTTACTTCTTTTGGAGAATCTCATGGATGGGGTGTAGGTGTTGTGATAGATGGATGTCCCGCTGGCATCACTTTAACCAAAGGTTTTATTCAAAAAGAACTGGATAGAAGAAAACCAGGTCAATCCAAAATTACCACTCAGCGAAGAGAGCCAGACGCTTTCGAGTTTTATTCTGGCGTTTTTGAGGAAACGTCAACAGGGGCACCTATCACTATTATGATTCATAATAAAGATCAAAGAAGCAAAGATTATGATCACATCAAAGACATTTACAGACCCTCTCATGCAGATTATACCTATCAGGAAAAATATGGTATACGTGACTACCGGGGAGGTGGTAGAAGTTCGGCAAGGATTACCGCGGGTTGGGTAGCTGCCGGAGCAATTGCAAAACAGATTTTAGAAAAGCAAGACATCACATGCAGAGCATATGTATCTCAAGTGGGTGAACTGAAGCTAAACAAAACATATCATGAGGTGGACCTATCTAAGATAGATGCAAACGAGGTAAGGTGTCCTGATCCCGAGAAAGCAGCTGAAATGTTTAAATATATCGATAAGGTTAGAAAGGAAAGAGATACTATTGGAGGTGTTGTGTCCGGAGTGATACAAGGCGTGCCTGCTGGTTGGGGTGAACCTATTTTCGCAAAGTTGAATGCTATTTTAGGCCAGGCCATGCTTTCAATAAATGCAGCCAAAGGATTTGAGTACGGCAGTGGATTTGAGGGAGTGAAAATGAAAGGTTCGGAACACAACGATGAATTTTTGATGAAAGACAATAAAATCTCTACAAAAACAAATCACTCAGGAGGTATTCAGGGTGGAATATCTAACGGAGCTGATATTTATTTCAATGTTGCCTTCAAGCCTGTTGCTACTATCATGCAAAATCAACAATCCGTAGACACGGACAGAAATGAGGTAATGATTCATGGAAAAGGTAGGCATGATCCATGCGTGGTACCAAGAGCTGTGCCTATTGTGGAAGCAATGTCCGCCATTGTTCTTGCAGATTTTTCATTATTGGCTCAAACAAATAAATTACAAAGTCAAAGGTCTTTCAACGGTATTAAATCACTTTCATGAAGAATTTACCTTTACATACTAAAATTATCATCGGTCTTATTACTGGGATCATATACGCGTTCATTTCCAGTGCAGCAGGCTGGAATGAATTTACCATCAATTGGATTGATCCTTTTGGTGCCATATTCATTCGACTTCTAAAATTTATTGCCGTCCCACTGGTGCTGTTCTCAATCATTAGTGGAATAAGTGGCTTAAGTGATATTTCTAAATTGGGAAAGATGGGTGGAAAAACACTTGGGTTTTACTTGATCACCACTGTTTTAGCCGTAACAGTTGGGCTGGTCCTTGTAAATGCAGTCAAGCCAGGTACACATCTTGAGGAAAGGCAGAGAATAAAAAACAGAATTTCTTATGAATTATGGGCCAATGAAGAAAACATAGAAATAAAAGATAATAAAAACCTTCTGCAAGATCCTATCTATAAAGAAGTAGTGGTTGAAGTATCTGGCAGCCCACAAGTAATTGACAATGAAAAGGTTGAGGTAATGCAGAAAAACGCTGAAAGCAACAAGCAAGCACCCCCTTTACAATTTTTGGTAGACATGGTTCCAGAAAATCTTGTTTTCTCTATCTCCAATAATGGTTTAATGCTACAGGTTATATTCTTTGCTATTTTCTTTGGTATTTCGATTGTCGCCCTTCCAAATGATCGAACAAAGCCCGTGGTTGACTTTATCAATAGTATTAATGAGATTTTTTTAAAAATGGTAGATTCTGTAATGAAGGTGGCTCCATATTTTGTATTTGCTTTATTGGCAGGTGTGATTGCAAAAATGGCCAATTCTCCGAGCGAGGTATTAGAGATATTTATAGGTCTTGGATCTTACTCTATCACCATGTTTATAGCACTTGCGTTCATGGCGGTTGTCTTCTACCCCATGGTTCTCTCTTTTTTAGTAAAAGACATGAGCTACAGGAAATTCTTTAGGAATATGAGCCCTGCTCAACTAATGGCCTTTTCTACGAGCTCTAGTGCTGCCACCCTCCCTGTTACCATGGAATGTGTGGAAGATAACATGGGTGTATCGAAAAATATTACAAGTTTTGTTCTTCCGATCGGAGCTACAGTGAATATGGATGGAACGAGTATTATGCAAGCGGTTGCGGTGATGTTTATGGCTCAACTCCACATGGTTGAACTTTCTATAAGTCAGCAACTGACCATAGTACTTACTGCAACATTAGCATCAATAGGTGCTGCCGCGGTTCCTAGTGCAGGACTGGTAATGCTAATCATTGTTTTACAATCTGTAGGATTAAATCCCGCATGGATCGCAATAATATTTCCTGTAGACCGAATACTAGATATGTGCAGGACGGTAGTAAACGTCACGGGTGATGCTACAGTAGCCACTCTGATAGCTAGTACAGAAGGTGAACTTCGTTCTTCGGAAGACCTGAGACAAGAATACCTATCTCATTCTTAATAAATTACTTCCTATTTTGAAAATGGATAACGTTCTCTAGAAAAGCGGTCAGCACTTATTTTTTTTATTTACGCTAACTGATTTAATTGATTAATGAGTGCTATATCGATATTATTTATATCTTTTATTATCGATTCTTAGACAAATTACAGTTTTTCAGGTTTTGTTGATATCTGATTTATTCTTAATAGATGCACGTATGAAATTTTTCTTTAATCTTTATCATTTTGATAGAAAAAACAGAAGCCATGGAAGAAGTTAAGAGAGCAGTTACCATTTACACAGAATCCAATCCCAATCCTAATTCGTTAAAATTTGTCGTCAATTTTATGCTCATGCCCGAAGGAATAAATCGAGATTATCCTTCAGCAAAAAGTACCAACGAAGCTCCTCTTGCAAAGGTGCTTTTTGAGGAATTTGACTTTATTACTGGGGTTTTCTATATGAGTAATTTCATCACTGTTACTAAAACAGATAGAGCTGAATGGTTTGAGGTAAAAGGCCTGATCCAGCAATTCATCAAAGAATGGCTGGAAGAAGAAAAAGATATCCTCACTGAAGAAATCAAAGAAGCTATTGATCCGATGCTTACGGGAAATGACACTGAAGCAAAGATCAAAGGGGTATTGGAAGAATACATCAAACCAGCAGTAGAGATGGATGGCGGGGCAATTAAGTTTTCTTCCTATCAAAATGGAAAAGTAACGGTCATTCTCCAAGGTTCTTGCAGCGGTTGCCCATCTTCTACCATTACGCTTAAAAACGGAATAGAAAATTTGCTAAAGCGAATGGTCCCTGAGGTTAAAGAAGTAGTTGCAGAAGAAGGGTGATTGTTCATCTCTGAATCGTATATTTTTCGAACAAAATTGTTCGTTTGCCTCTCGGTGAGAAGGAGTCAAACGAAAACTAATTGAATAAACGCTAATCAGATAAACCGGGTATGGGTAAACCCAAGTGAAAGAAAATATGATGACAAAACAGATCCAGGTGTTTGGAAGAGTTCAAGGTGTTTTTTTTCGAGCTTTTACGAAAGAAAAAGCCGAAAACCTGAATCTCAGAGGTTGGGTAAGAAACGAACCAAACGGATCAGTTCTAATAGAAGTGACCGGACAGCAAGAAATCATTGAAGAATTGGAAAAATGGTGTTATGAAGGGTCTCAGCATTCTAAAGTAGAGAGTGTTACATCTACTCATCTACCTCTAAAAGAATATGCCCATTTCTCAATTATCACCTAAATACTTGCTTGCGAAAATCACGAATCTCATTTTCAGAAATAGTAGGCTCATTTATGAGTGAAGCATCTGCTCCTATTTCGATCGCATTTGATTTCCATTCAAATTTGGTGTGCTCAATTGATTTAATATGAATACCTTCTTCAAGTAGGGTCAAAGCAACTACTTGAATATCTTCCAGAGGCACATTATCTCCGTAGTAAATTATGTTACTGCCTAACCCATTCGTCTCAACAGCCTCTTTTTGATGCATGTAATAACCCATTTCCTCCAATTTATACACCCCTATTCCATCTTTATTATGCCGATAGTATCGGATAAATATATCTTTTCGCAGGCCATCAGGAGGTAACTTTTCTCGAATTGGCGCTAAGTAGGTTTTTTTCAGTTCACTAAGAAAGGGACTGTCTGCTTTTTTCCTTTTTCGGATAGAAGATTGAGATCCTGTTTCAACTCTTTGATTTTTTGCCTTCTCTACAGATAGATTGTTGGGTTTCTTGCCGAGATCATCGCTTTCAACATTAATACCATCCGGGTATTCTTTTTTACTGCCGTATTTTTTGGCATCAAACATGGTAATCTCAATGAGTTTAAAAACACCCAGTAAAACCATTGCCAGAATAGGATATTTCAGACTTTTGATCATGTGATCATGTTTTAATATGGAACTAACTAAAATCCTCTAATAAGGATTCACTTAGATAACTAACCAAGTTATCACTCAGGTTCTTTGACACACCGTTCTTAGATGTCATAGCCCATATCTTTGAGGTAGCACCTTTTTCGGACGCTTAGAAAACAGGGCTTTGACCATGCCTCAGTATTGGGAAATCTAATCGGGGAAATAAAGGGTACCTCTAAAAACCCACTTTCAATTTTTGAGATGATCTTTTTTGCTGATACTACTTCGTTATCAAAATACTTATTTAACGCTGCTAAACTCCGTTTTTGACATCTTGTCTTAGAAAAAAATCTCAACCTCAAATTCTTGAACTGAGTTTTTAGAGGTGCTCTTAAGCGAATTACTCATGTGACTCCCGGTAGTTTCATTAAATCCCAACTAAGATGATGCACATTTCGCACAAGATTTAAACGAAAAGATTCAATAGCTTCGTACGGTCTTGAGAAATATGGAAACACCTGAAATTTATATTGTTGGATCAGGAGCAATAGGTAAAGCGCTAGCAGTTTTTTTAAGACTAGAGAACAAAAAGGTCACTCTAGTGAGAGGAAGTGTTGATAGTGTTCCGGATGTCTCTTCACAAATTACAGTCACGGCAGATAGCACATATCGGCAAGAAGTTCCAGTCACTACATTTAGTGAATTATCAATCATTAATGGTGTAGTCTTAATCACCACTAAAACATTCGCTAATCATGATATTGCTAAAAAGCTAAGTAAGATTGCGGGAGTCTTTTCCATAGTATTACTACAAAACGGACTTAACATAGAGCGTTCTTTTAAAAATTTTGAAAAGGTTTTCCGCTGCGTATTACTTTCTACAAGCCAGGTAATAGATGAGAATGAGATCATATTTAAGTCCGTCACATCGTCACCAGTAGGGAATATCAACGGGAATAATCAAGATCTTGATATATTGATTGATCTGATCAATACACCCTATTTTGAATTCCGAAAGGAGCAAAATATTGCTAAATACATTTGGAATAAGACGATTGCAAATTGTGCTTTCAATTCAATTTGCCCATTGTTAGAGACAGACAATGGCATCTTTTACAGGAATGAAGATGCAAGGAGATTAGCTAATGAAATCATCGAAGAGTGTGTCTCTCTTGCACACGTACTTGGAGTTCATCTTGATGGAAGTGAAATAGAAGAGAGTCTGATGTTGATTAGCCAGAAATCGACTGGCCGATTGATCTCTACATACGTAGATATTCTCAACAATAGAAGAACCGAAATAGAAAGCCTGAACTTAGAGATTGCAAGAATGGCAGATGAGATCGGTAAACCTGATTTGGTTACTACTACGAAACTCTTAGGTAGACTAATTCTATTCAAATCAGATGAAAGTAGGCGAAAGCAATAGCCCGCAAAAATGGCACATCAGAATATTTCAGAAGAAAACATATTAAATAGAAACGAAAGATGGATACCGATTACCTGCAATTAAAAATGTAGCAAGTGGACAAAAAAGGGTGTGATTCAGATCTACTGTGGCACCGATATTTTTCAAAAAGTAGATACCAAGGTCGCAAAGTTCTTAGCGAAAAGTGGATATGATGCAATCACCTTTGATTACAGAGGAATTGGAAATCTGATTCAAGATCCCTACGGAGGATTCAAAGCAAGTTTAGAAGATGAACGATATAGCCGGTGTATTTGAATGAACCCGTTCAAATTATCTCAAATGAAAGGAAGATCATTATAGGCATAGGGGAAATTAAGGCCTGAGTTACTTGAAGTCTCTAAAATTTGAATATACTGGACTTTTTTCTGGAAATTTAAAAAGACACGATGGAGAAATGTCCTCCAAACGATCTACAGTAATTAGAATCCTTTAAAAAACCCGCCTTTTGGCCCAACTCTTCGTTACTCAAAATTTCAAAAGCCTCATTTAAGACCAGTAAACTACATTTTTGAAATTCTGAAAGCCTCGATTTGAGCCCAAAATCCAGTTTTGCAAAGGATTCAATTAATTGAATATCTCATTACAACAAGAACATGAATACGGAAGAAGCAGAATTTGAAAAAGTACACCTTAAGTTTTTGGAGAAGAACAAGGTACGCTTCAGATGCAGTTATCAAGTTTCAAGAGAAAGGCTCTGGAATGCTATATCACAGCCCGGTGAATTAAACCGGTGGTTTATGAAGACAGAATGGGATTTTAGGAAGGGCGGAAGATTCAGCCTTGAAGGAGGTTGGGATGGATGGATTGAAGATATTATAGAATTTAGATTTATTGAAGTAGGCACTTAATAAATAGCTCTAGCAAACTGCAAACAAAGAAAATAGATCATTTAGATAAAGGAAGCGCAACAAATCATCAGATCTATAGAACCAAATGTGCTCATACGAATGCTAACCCCTATTTTTCATATTTACTAAGTGCCTACTTCAATAAGCTTTTTTTGATAGCTATGATCATTTGCCTTACTACATTTTCTTCTTGCAATACAAATGATGATTCAATTGACCCTGTTGATCAGAGATTAACGGAGGGACACCTGGTCTTTGGCAACAGTGAAGATGGGAATACCATATTTGTTCAATACTTTGAAGAGCTACCCTCTGGTGAAGTTGACCTTACACAAGGTCAGGCTTTTCAAGATTTTAATCTTTTGGATGTTTTTAATGGGGCACATTGTATTCAAGACGTACGGATGGCTCAAATGGCTATTCGAAATTGGTAATTGATGGTAATGGCCAGATTATAGAAGAGGGAGTGATTGCAACTATTGGTGACCAAGCCAGAGTGTTTCGGGTGCGTGATGGTGAGGTGGGGGTTTTTGTGGATCCTAACAGCCCTATGGATATCAGGATATTCAATCCGACAACGATGCAGGAAACAGGAAACATTGACATTTCAGCTGCCCCCATTTTTACTGATATTCCCGAAGCCCTCATTGCTACTGCTGTGATAAGAGGCGACGACGTGTTCGCGTTGATTGCAGGCTCTTCAGCAGATGTGCTATTGGATAATTTTACGGTGGTTAGAGGAAGTATCTCGAGTGGAACCTTTCAAAACCAATTAAATTCAACAACCGGTCAAACTATGACCTTCAACTTTAAGCCAAATATCGTAGACGAGCAGGGCAATATTTTCATGAGCCATACCGGTAATCTAAATCCAATTTTTCCGAATTCTGGTGGGATCGTAAAAATACCTTCAGGTTTTACTGAAATTTGATGCCTCTTTTGATATTAGGCTTCCTCTAGAATTAAGTTCAAATTTACTTCTACCTACGGTCAGAGACTTTGGATATTATCAAAACAATATTGCTTATGCTCATATAGGAATTCAAGATGATTCGGAAGCGGTTGAGATACTAGAGTCAGCCGATGGAAACATATTGGCTCTCACTGAAGAGCAGTTAAACCGATTGTTAGTGCTCGTAACTACTAGTGAAACAGCCGGGTGGGTAAGAAATAAACCTGAGTACGCAAAATGTACAAGAAGTACCCGGTTTACCTCGTTTAGCGCCATTTGCGTCAACTGGTATTTTTATCATTGACGACTTACCACATTTTACCATTGATAATAGCACAGAAAATGCCCTCTATAGGTTGGATCCCTCAACTAATCAAGCTGAGTTAGTTTTTAACGGTACAGGCGCAACATTAACGAGAGTCATTGACTTATCAACAGATAATTTTAGGTTATAATCTATATTGCTGACATTCAACTAAGAAGTGTGAGCTTTTAGTTAATCTTAAAAAAGTATAATGGAATCCTTTGAAAAAACCGTCTTTCGGCCCAACTCTTCTTTACCCAAAATTTCAAAAGCCTCATTTACGATCAGTAAATTACGTTTTTGAAATTTCGAAAGCATCGATTTGAACCAAAAATCTAGTTTTGCAAAGGATTCTAATGATTAATGGCGAGAGAGCAAGCTACCTCGCCAAATTTGATGATGTTTGAATCCCTAAATCTAACATCATGGCTAAAAGTACTTACCTATCCAGACAACCCATCATTTGTCAGCTACTTTCTTAGGCTCCCAGACTTTTAGCAGGCGAAAGTTTAGCGGATCATATAAAGTGATTGTTATTACAAAACCATGACGACCTTCAAGCAATTAGTAGTTCTTTTATGGGTGATGGTGCGGTGCAAATCGTTTGAATAACTTGAGTAAAAAACCTACTCCTGCTTGAAGATAAGCTCACCCACCTCGGCATTGGGGAACTTCTTCCAGTAAGTACTTTGAGCGATGCGAATATTAGCCGCACCGGTAAAGTCTTTGTCACTTTATATCGGAAGTTGTGAGGTAGGGTACTTCTAACAAAAAAAGAAAACCGTCCAGATAGCTCTTACAAAAGTGCTTTTTTAACGATATTATTTCAGTCGGATGTCAATAATGGGTAGCATTACCTTGTATGCGTTTAGTTTAGGGCTCCAATCAACTAATTATGGCCTGCTGAGAAACGTTTTTTCCATTCAAAAAACACGTTTATGTGGTCAAAAGATACTGTTTAGTAAATTTCTTTTTCAATAGGTGCAAGGTTTTCGAGCAGATGCTTCCATTTTCGGTGCACTGAAAAAGTATAAGCATACATCTTCACCTTGCTGCCTAGTATCTGATACACCTGTGACTTTCTCTGCAAGCCCTATTTATTCCCCCTTTAAAATTATGGACGGATTGATGTTATTGGCATCGGTTACCAACTTGTGGAAAACAAAATTGATCCTTGCAGCAGAAAAAGCCCCTAATGGAGCTTCAGTAGTTGAGTCAGAATAAGTTTTTTAATTAATATCTTTTCTATTTTTCAATTTTTCGATGTTTTGATCAATGATAGGAGGATTTAAATTGTCGCCCGGAGGTACGTTTTCTTTGGCCAATTGCATATACTTTAAAGCTTGCTTATAGTTTCCTACCGCAGAATAACCACGGGCTAATCCATAGTTGGTAGGCCAAACACCATCATTCTTGTCATAATTAAATTTGAATATCTCCAGGGCTTTTTCGTTTTGTCCCACAGTTATTAGCTGTCTCCCATATTGATGGATTACGTTTGCGTTAGCCCCTGGTAGCGTAATGGCTTCATCCATTACCGCAGAAGCTTCTTCCGATTTACCGGCTGCGTTCAGTACAAATCCTTTAGTGGACATGGTGGACCAGTTCTTTTGACCAATAAAGGGTGAAGCGATTGCTGCATCCGCCCAAAGTAGTGCCTTTTCATGTGCACCTACACCAGAGGCATACCTTGCTGCAGCCACCCAATTTTGAAAAGAAAACCCCTGTTGATTATTAAGCTCGGATTCAATTTGCGCCATATGCGCACCTACAGGATCGGCAAGCGCTATTTTGATGGGTAGTTTTTTATCTTCCCATATTAGTGCTACGGTTGCCGAAGTGCCCTGTCGGTCAATAAACTCATAAGTAAGCCACTCATGGTGACTTGCCTCTTCGGGGGCTATTTCTATGCGAAGAACATCATTTTCTTCTTGATAATAGTAGCTTCCCCAATGGTTGTTGTCTTTGGAAAAAATAACTGTCCACGGACCATTTTCAGCCGGTGCGATAAAAAAACCATATGTTCCGGCTGACAGTGTTTCACCCTCTATTTTCACATCATGAGAAAAACTGAAGGTCGTGTTTTGATCGGCTCCTGCTCTCCACGGGGAGGGGTTTTCAGCAGTACTTAACCCAAAATTGAGATTGTTAAATCCATACGGTACTACTTCTCCAAAAATGGTTCTATCCTTTACACCAGGGCTACTGTATGCAATAGCTATCGATCCGACACCACCTATGTGCTGCTTCACGAAAGACCGCTGGCTACCTCCACCGGGAGGCGTACTAAGTTGCGCAATTCCTGCCAGGAACGCGAACGATAAGGCTAGTGTTCCTATAATTTTCTTGTAATTGTAGTTCATTGTAGTTATTAGATTAATTTGATATTATAACCGAAAAAGGCGAAGAAGCACAATGCCTGTTTATTTTCTTTCAGGGGGAAATTTTTAGGTTAAATGGTCAATAAAGAAACATGAACATTCAAAATCCTAAAGCGTATTCTGTCTGCCCGAAAGCATACTTAAGATTTCCCGAAAGCATACTTAGGGCTTGCTGAGAAAGTCACAGGTGTATCAGATACTAGGCAGCAAGGTGAAGATGTATGCTTATACTTCGATCCGCAGCGAACGACGTAGCTGATGTACTTGTGACTAGTTGAAAAATCTCGAAATCGAGCTTTTTCAG
>JBCDKO010000068.1:0-20210 GCA_038746525.1 Bacteroidota bacterium | reverse complement strand
GTAGTTGAGAGGCCTAGAGGATGGCCATGCTTATCATAATCATTGTAAATAATTGCGTCATTCCTGTTGTCTATGTTTCCATTTCCTGCAGGAGCAGCGAATAGATTTTCCGTAAATGCAAAAAAGAACATATGTCCGTCATCTTCCATCGCAATCTCTGCAGTGGTATTTTCATGAGGATCCTCTAAGGTGTTTGTCAAGGTAATGGAGAGCGCATATTCAATACCCTCTTCCAATTCAATTTTATCAATGGTCGGTTCTCCATCACCATCGACGTCTTCGTCAAACCAGGTAGCAGTAATGGCATCGCCACCTTGCGTAGGGGTAAATGTTAGGACAACTCGAGATATTACTTCCGTTTCGTCTACAAGAGAGGAGGTGTCATCATTATTGGAACAACTTGTAAAAAGCCCGAACGATAACGACAAGAATAAAAAAAGAATAGATTTAGTAGTTTTCATGGATATAAGATTTATTTAAATAGTACAATAGAACTCTCTGTAGAACTGATAAGCGGTCGGATTCGTTGGGCAGTTAGTATGGATCTGCATTAGAATCTTTAAACTTATAGGGTTTACATTAATAGTGATTTTTATAATTTGCCGCAATTTATGATTTGAATTATTAAATAGCAACACTTCTACATTTAAAATTTATTATTCTCATAATGGAGAAATTTCTACCTACTGCATCGGTATAATATCTCAATCTGTCGTTATCTACTAGACTAAAGATGAATTCAAAAGATTGTTGGTGCTCAATTCTACATTCCAATGTTTCCTTATTCCAATGCTTCCTTTGATTAGGTTCTTTTCCCTCCAAGAAGGAGATAGTTATTGGAAGGCAACATAAAATCAAAGATTCATCGCGATTGATCTCTGTATTACCCTAATAAAACATTATATGCCAATAAATAATCGCCTGGGAATAAGTTCTTTCACATGTATCATTGAGGCAGACGGCCAATCCTGGAAGTATGGCCCACTTCTCTGACGGAAACGTCCGCT
Source organism: Bacteroidota bacterium (assembly GCA_038746525.1). Lineage (GTDB taxonomy): Bacteria > Bacteroidota > Bacteroidia > Cytophagales > Cyclobacteriaceae > Ekhidna. Next base: position 19,203 of record JBCDKO010000068.1, on the reverse strand, counting down.
TGTGTCTATTCAACTCAAACAGACCTCCAACAATCCTTTGCCTTTCTATGTAGTCAATGGCTCACTGTACTATGGCCTAACAAATAATGCTACCGAGTGACTCCTGTGAGACTTATGAAACAAGCATAAACTCAGCATCTTTAGCATACCAACCGAGGATAAAAATAAGTTTATAGAGATTCTATGCAACCATTGAAAATAAACTTACACATGAAATATAACTTGGATTGATCTCTGATCTTATACTTCTTACTCATGTTTCCAAGATAGATTGTTGATTTACAAAGAAAGCCCAAGTAAACGCTCAGGACTCAACATCAGTAAAGGATAGATGCCACAGTGATTTACAATCAAGAGATGAGCTTCCGTTCATCCTTTTTTCTACTTTTACAAGATAGTTATAACCTGAAAATGAAATACCTGAAAAATTTAACGGAAGGAATTGGAGATACCCCTCTGCTGAGATTAAACCGAGTTAACGAAGGCATTAAAGGGGCTATACTTGTAAAAGTTGAGTATTTCAATCCTGGTAATTCGGTGAAAGATCGAATTGCTTTGAAGATGATTGAGGACGCAGAGAAAGAAGGAATTTTAAAACCCGGCGGAACCGTCATTGAGGGCACCTCCGGAAATACAGGCATGGGATTGGCATTGGTTGCTATTTCCAAAGGTTATAAATGCATTTTCACTTTATCCGATAAGCAAAGTAAAGAAAAGATCGACATCCTCAGGGCAGTAGGAGCAGAAGTGATCGTGTGTCCTACAAATGTGCCTCCCGATGATCCTAAGTCTTATTATTCTGTCGCAAAAAAGTTGAATAACGATCTTCCAAATTCGTTTTATCCCAACCAATACGATAATCTGTCCAATACAGCGGCACACTACGAAACCACCGGACCGGAGATCTGGAGAGATACAGGAGGTGAAATCACGCATTATGCCGCAGGTATGGGTACGGGAGGAACTATTAGTGGCGCCTCCAAATATCTGAAAGAGCAGAATGCTGAAGTGATTACGGTAGGAATTGATTCCTATGGATCCGTTTTTAAAAAATATAAAGAAACAGGGATTTTTGATGAGAAGGAAATATATCCGTATCTCACGGAAGGGATCGGAGAGGACATCTTACCTAAAAATGTTGATTTTGATTTAGTAGATCATATAGAAAAGGTGACAGACAAAGACGCCGCAATCATGACCAGGAAGTTGGCTCGTGAGGAAGGTCTATTTATAGGGTGGTCTTGTGGAGCGGCTGTTCACGGTGCTTTAGCATATGCTAAAAATCATTTAAAAGAGCGTGATGTGATGGTAATAATTCTTCCTGATCATGGAACCCGATATCTTGGAAAAGTCTACAATGATGACTGGATGAAAGACCATGGATTCCTGGAAGAACGAAAGTATGCTACAGCAAAAGATATCATTACCCACAGAAATGGAGCTTCTCAACTTTTAGCGATCGATCAGGATCTAAAAATTGGTGATGCCATCAAACAAATGAATGAAAAAGGAATAGATCAGGCTCCGGTGGTTCATAATGATGAATTTGTCGGAAGTATTTCGGATAGTAGAATTCTCTCTAGTTTGATAGATAGTCCTAATATGAAGAATAAAGCGGTGTCCGAAGTGATGGATAGTTCATTCCAGTTTGTATCACCACATGAAACCATAGATGTTATGTCTTCAATGCTTGGAAAAGACAAAAAAGCTGTTTTAGTCCGTGACAGGGCAAACAAAGTACACATCATCACACAAAGCGATCTTTTGGTAGCAATGACGAATTGATTACATTTGGAATATTATTAATTATTAATTTCCAATCTCTTTACTTGCAGCCTCTTAGTCTTAACTACAGCTAAGAGGTTTTTTATTTAGTGAAGACCAGCAATTAGCTATTTCGCTACTTGAGACTTCTGACATTTGACTTGAAACACTGCCAACCTTTATATCAAGAAAGTGGGAATGAACGTCCGGCGCGATTAGAAAGGCGGGTTCTGTCCGGAGAAGAAGCAAAAGGAAATGACCGTATGTTTGCTGAAACTCATGAAAGGGAATTTGCTCGAGCAATAAGACAAGATCTTGGTAAAATACATAAGCTAAGTAAAACATCGCCAGGCCGCTATTGCGAAATCCTATTGCTACTTTCTTTAGTGGTAGTTGAACATTTGCTAGTCGTTCTTTGCCGTTTAATGACTTATGAGATCCGATCAACCCATTGGTATTTTTGATAGTGGAATAGGTGGGCTTACAGTAGCCAGGGCTGTGAAGAAATTACTGCCCAATGAATCAGTTGTTTATTTTGGTGATCTCGCACATTTGCCCTACGGTGATAAATCCACCGCCGCTATTCAAGCTTACTCGGTTAGAATTGCTGACTTTCTCTTAAAGAAGAAGTGCAAAGTCATACTTATTGCCTGTAATTCAGCATCTTCAGCAGCATATGATTTAATCGTTGAGTTTGTAGGAAAAAGAACGAAAATATTTGATGTAATCAACCCTACTATTGATTACATCAGGGAAAACCATCGCAATGATAAAATAGGCTTAATTGGTACAAAGCAAACAGTCTTGGCGGGCGTTTATGCACAAAAGATAAGCGTCCTTAACCAAAATATCCACTTTGTATCGCTACCTACACCGTTATTAGTCCCAATGATTGAAGAAGGCATTTATAATGATGAGATCAGTAGAAGCATCATTGAAAAATACCTAAAGAATAAAATTCTTTCCAAGATTGATAGCTTGATACTTGGATGTACCCATTATCCTATTATCAAAGATCAGATTCAATCATTTTACCATGCAAATCATAGGAAGTTGAGAGTGATAGATTCTGCAGAAACGGTTGCCAAGGCACTGAAATCCTACCTGGAGTACAATCAGCTAAGTGCTAAAATTAAGCTATATGAAGATGAATTTTATGTATCCGATTTTACTACTTCTTTTGAAAGTACCACCCTCTTATTTTTCGGTCAAAAGGTTCATTTGGAATACCTCCCCATTTGGGATGAATTCAACTAAATTACACAGTTTACTTTTCGAGTTGCCAATGATATTTTATCAGTTTTAGCCGGATGTTTCGAGAAAAAAATTCAAAAACTATTGCCCAATCATGACAATGCCATCGGTTGTGGTAATTTTATGGCAGATAAATTATGTGAGAACAATACAAACTATACATCTATTTTCTTTCAAAGCGAAAATGATAAGATTTAGAAAGATTTTCAATATCTTAATTTCTCAAGAAAACACGAAATAGTAAAAATGAATACAAAATACCAGATAACCATTAAGTTAAGTAAACCGCTGTTCGATAAATCATTAATCGATTACGTAAGACTTGAGGATGTATAGCTGGATTTATTACCAGATAGATAGAACTTTTTAATGCATGATCACCTTCCTTTTCTATTTAATTTTTTTACTTGTTTTTGTGGTAGTCGCCGTTTATATTGAGCGTAAGACGGCTGCTTTTATCCAGAATAGATTGGGTCCTATGGTAGTAGGGCCAAAAGGTATTCTTCAATCTATTGCGGACTTATTGAAGATGCTGCAAAAGGAGGACGTAAGAGCGAATGCGGTGGATAAAATCCCTTTCCTTATGGCACCATTGATCATCTTTTCTGCCATATTCGCTGGATATGCGGTGCTACCTCTAAATGAAAAGACGCCGGGAGCCGAATTGAATACCGGACTCTTTTTCTTATTAGCTATTGTATCGTTGGATGTTTTGGGTATGCTTATGGCCGGATGGGCATCTAATAATAAATACAGCCTATATGGGGCCATGCGCTCTGTTGCTCAAATTGTAAGTTATGAGATACCGCTTGGACTAAGCGTACTTTGTGTGGTGATTATCTCTGGTACACTGGATCTTCAGAAAATGAGTTTTTTGCAACAAGGAAATGGGTTTTTTGGATGGAATATTATGCAGCATCCGATATTAATTATTCCATTCGTTATTTTTTTTGTCTGTGGATTAGCTGAATCAAATCGCACTCCATTTGACCTGCCAGAATCCGAATCAGAGCTTATTGGAGGGTATCATACAGAATACTCAGGCTTTAGATGGGGAATATTTATGCTATCTGAATATGGAATGATGCTTCTCTTGTGCATCTTAGGAGCTGTGCTATTTTTTGGAGGCTGGACTTCACCTCTACCCAATATTGGATCTTTCAAACTGTTTGATTTGACATCCGGATATATCTGGGATACGTTTTGGTTGCTAGCAAAGGCCTCACTACTAGTCTTTATTCAAATGTGGGTTCGATGGACGCTTCCACGTCTCAGAGTGGATCAACTAATGAGCTTATCCTGGAAATACCTGACTCCTTTATCCATTTTATTGTTGTTTTTCTGTGCATTTTGGAAATTTTGGATGATCAATTGATGAGATACTTCTCCAACATATCTATAGCTGTAAAGACAACCCTTAAAGGGATGGCACTTGCCATTAATTATTTTTTTGATGCAAGAAAAAAGCGAAAAAAAGAGTGGTTAAATGACGATAATTACTTTGAAAAAGCCGAAGGCACATTTACCATCCAGTATCCCAAAGAATCAATTCCGGTCCCTGATCATGGCAGATACCAATTACATAATGAAATAAACGATTGTATTGTTTGTGATAAATGTGCGAAAATTTGTCCGGTAGATTGTATAGATATTGAGCCGGTAAGGTCTCCTGAAGTCTTTGGTCAAACATCAGACGGAACACCGTTAAGAGTTCACGCTGCAAAGTTTGATATAGACATGGCAAAGTGTTGCTTTTGTGGCCTTTGTACAGTTGTATGTCCCACAGAGTGTTTAACTATGACAAAGGAATATGATTTCACTACTACTAATATTCTGGATCACAACTTCTCTTTTAGCAAAATGAGCGACAGCGAGATTGCAGAGAAAAAGAAAGAATTTGAAGATTATCAGGCGGCGAAGGCTAAACCAAAAGAAGCACTTCCAGCGGTAGGAAAAAAACCATTAGGTAAACCAATGGCTAAGCCGATAATGAAAAAGGGAGCTAAGCCGCTAATAAAACCGAAGATTTCATCTCCTGAGAGTAAATCGGAATCTGAGCAAGGTCCTCCCACAAAACCAGCGATGAAGCCAGTACTGAAACCTAATATAAAGCCGGTTATTAAACCGAAGATTTCATCTCCTGAGAGTAAATCAGAATCTGAGCAAGGTCCTCCCACAAAACCAGCGATGAAGCCAGTACTGAAACCTAATATAAAGCCGCTGATAAAACCGAAGATTTCATCTCCTGAGAGTAAATCGGAACCTGAGCAAGGCCCTCCCGCAAAACAAGTGATAAAGCCGGTAATTAAACCACCTGAAAGACCTGATTCTTTAGGAGAAGGCACAAAATCAAGTGAAAACACACCTCAGAGGAAAGTCAATAAGCCAATCATTAAACCAAGAATACCGAAGAAAAATTGATGCTTGCAATCCAAATACTGATTGGCCTAATGATCGTATTGGGCGTAGGGATTATTGTTTTTTCTCGAAATATTATCCATGCAGCTTATGCACTTTCTCTGGCTTTATTAGGAATAGCAGGAGTATATGTTTTATTGAATGCAGAGCTTTTAGCAGTTGTTCAGATACTGATCTATGCGGGAGGTGTGGTTATTTTGTTGGCTTTTGGAGTGATGATGACCCATCGCTTACGAGGAGAAAAAGTACTTTCCGGAGCCAAAAACCAATTCCCTGCGGCAACGACTGCCATAGCCATTTTTGTCATCTTAGCTCATAGCATTTCTGAGACAAACTTTCCAGGTAGTAAAGCCCTTGAGATGAATAATCAGGTAGAGCATATTGGGGTGGCCTTTTTAACAGAACATATTGTAGCGTTTGAGTTAATTGCATTTATTTTATTGGTAGCCCTGGTAGGTGCTGCCTACCTGGCCAAGCTGGCAGCCAATGAATGAGGAATTGATACGATATTATTTGTATCTCGCTGCATTTTTATTCAGTGCAGGGATATTTGTGGTATTAACCAAGCGCAATCTTATCTTTATTTTGATCGGCGTAGAGTTGTTATTGAATAGTGCAAATGTAATTCTGGCCACTTTCTCTCAATTTGACCCTCACTTAAACGGTCAAATTTTTGCCATATTTTCTGTAGTTCTTACGGTTTGTGAGGTTTCAATAGCGCTGGCAATATTGTTGAATATCTACAGAAATCACAAAGTTTCAAACCTTGATGAACTTCGGGAGGTGAGCAATGAATAGCTTATGGTTCTTTTTAATCATTGCTATTCTTCCTTTTATTGGGGGATTAATGGGGTATTTCTCGTCAGGGAAGAGGACCGTTTTTGCAATAACCTCTACCTTAATATCTTTTCTGCTTACGGTATATGGAATTGCATCATTTTCTGGTAAGCTATCCTTCTCATCGGAATGGTTAAATGACTTTGAGATAGCTATTTTGATAGATAAAACCAGTTTATTACTTATTGCGCTAGTCACTTTTATATCCATTTTAGTTCAGGTTTTTTCTCTGGAATACATGAGAGAGGATCCCGGAAAAGACCGATTTTACGCTAAGCTGGGATTATTTGTGTTTTCCATGATTGGGCTGTTGCTTGCGGATAATCTTTTGTTGCTTTTTGTGTTTTGGGAGCTGGTAGGTTTATCGTCTTACTTACTGATAGGTTTTTGGTATGAAAAAAAGGGGGTTTCACAATCAGCGAGAATGGCATTTATGGTGAATAGAGTAGCAGATGCTGCGCTTTTAGCCGGGATACTGCTCTTATATGCAGAAACCAATGATCTTTCAATTGCCAGTCTTTCGGGAAATATTTCATTTCTTCCTTCTCTCTTGATTGCAATAGGGGCATTTGGAAAGTCTGCTCAATTCCCCTTTTCAGGTTGGTTGACCAAAGCGATGGTGGGTCCAACCCCTGTTTCAGCATTGATTCATGCGGCTACCATGGTGGCAGCAGGAGTTTATCTATTGTTTAGAACCGCTCCTTACCTACATCCTCATGCAATGACGGTTATTGCTTTTGTAGGGATAGTGACGGCCTTTTATGGCGCTGTTTGTGCAATCATCCAATTTGATGTAAAAAAAATATTGGCATATTCTACTATCTCACAGTTAGGTTACATGGCTATGGGCGTAGGTGTGGGAGCGATGGAAGCTTCTTTATTCCACTTATTTACACATGCCTTTTTCAAAGCTGGCTTATTCCTAGGAGCCGCATCCATCATGCACTTTTTGCATAAGATTCATGCTAAAGACGCACAAGACCTACGATATATGGGTGGATTAAAAACCAGATTACCCTGGACCTATCGATCATTTTTAATCTGCGGATCGGCGCTAGCCGGACTTCCTTTCTTTTCTGGATTCATGTCTAAAGACGGTATTCTCCTGGGGTCTTGGATATTTGCCAATGATCATGGAGGCTGGGCTTATCTAATACCCGATCTTGGGTTAATAACAGCGATGCTCACCGCCTTTTATGTAGGCCGGATGATTATACTAATATTTTGGGGTGAAGCAAAATTTATGAACGGAACAGCAACGCCAGAGAAAAATGTAGTAATTATTCCGTTAGCATTACTAGCGATGTTTTCTATTTGGATTTTTCATGATTGGAATCCGATGTCTCATCAAGGATGGATGTTTTCTTTATTAGCAATTACAAAAGGTCACGTGTCTGTAGGAAGCTTAATCCCTTACTTGTCTATCCTATTGGCGATGGCGGGGATCATTCTTGCGTATTCTCTTTTTAAGCCCGGAACCAACTACAACAGTAGAATTACCGAAACGCACGAGCCGGTTTCGAAAAGCAGAAATGTCGTTTTTCATGGATTTTATCTAACTTATCTGTACGAAAATGTTGGGAAATTTTTCAAATCCATCTCCCAGGTCTTCATTCAAATAGACCAAAAAGGTATTGACCCACTTCTTCACTTTTCCGCGGTTTCCTCCGTAGTTTTTTCAAAAGTGCTCGCCCTTATTGATCGATTTATAGTGGATGGCCCTGTGAATTTAGTCGCTTATTTATCAGCATACATGGGGAGAAGATTTGCGGGCCTTAGCTCTCGGGATGGTCAAACTCAATTAGGTTGGCTTCTTTTAATCGTTACTTTGGTTTTAATCTATATCCAACTTTTTTAGCCTGTCTGAATGCCAAATATCCTTTCCTATATTTTTGTTTTTCCACTATTTATCGCGTTGTTGATGCTGGTTATACCAGCACAAAAAGAACAGACATTTAGGAGTATGGCTTTGGCGGCAGTCTCAGTACAGTTTATTTTATCTGTGTTGCTGATGATAGATTTTGATCAATCGATAGATCCAAATGCCTGGTCGGATGCTTTTCAATTTGTGGAAAAATTGGATTGGATCAATTTGTCCCTGGACACCGTTGGCAACTTTAAAATTCAATATTTTCTAGGGGTGGATGGGATTAGCCTTCCATTAGTGGTGTTATCTTCTTTTGTGATGTTAATTGGAGTTATCTCTTCCTGGAATATCAGAAAAAAAGTAAAGGGATACTTCATTCTCTATCTCATTTTGAGTAGCAGCATTATGGGCTGTTTTATTGCCTTAGACTTCTTTCTCTTTTACGTATGTTTCGAGTTCATGCTGTTGCCCATGTTTTTCTTGATCGGCATTTGGGGAGGAAAGCGAAGGTCATATGCATCCATTAAGTTCTTCCTGTATACGTTACTGGGATCACTTTTTATTCTGGTTGTGATGATTATGCTTTATATGGGAGTGAGGGAAGAAGGAGTTCATACTTTTAGTTTGGTAGCTATGATGGATGGAAACTACACAAGCGACTCAGTCTTGGGTCTAGGAAAGGAAGGAACAATTTTAGGATTTTCTGCTCGTGCGCTCGCATTTATTTTTCTGCTAATTGGTTTTGGTATTAAACTTCCGAGTGTACCGGTTCATACCTGGCTGCCTGATGCACACGTAGAAGCTCCTACGCCCATATCCGTAGTTTTAGCCGGACTTCTACTCAAAGTCGGAGCTTATGGCCTTTTCAGGATCTTATATGGGATTTTCCCAGATGTAGCACTAGAATATGCAGGATTGGTTGCCTTTTTTGGCGTGGTATCTATTTTGTACGGAGGAACGAATGCCTTGGCACAAAATGACCTAAAACGGATGGTGGCTTATTCATCAGTATCTCATATGGGTTTTGTATTGGTTGGATTAGCCTCTATGACTTCTACCGGATTTTTAGGTGCGCTCTTTCATATGGTTTCGCATGGACTGATCTCCCCAGCATTATTTTTGATTGCAGGGGTGATTTACGATCGTACCAATAATCGTACAATAGATTGTTTTAGTGGTTTGGCAAGCAAAATGCCAACTTACACTTTTTTTGTAGCGTTGTTCTTCTTTGCCGGATTGGGTTTACCAGGCATGTCAGGATTTGTGGGCGAACTAATGGTTCTGATGGGGGCATTCACTAGCAATAATCTGAAACTTTGGGTAGGTCTATTATCCATTATCGGTATTATCATTTCAGCAGCATATTTCCTTTGGACCATCCAGCGAATGTTTTATGGTACGTATTTCATTAGAAAGCCTGCGTGGGAAAGCAACATGTTTGATCTGACAATCAGGGAGCGATGGATGTTGATACCTTTAGCCGTTTTGGTGGTAGTATTAGGCATATTTCCTCGATTGATTTTGGACTATTCTATTGAAACAATCGACTTCTTTATCCAACATCTTAGCAAGTATGCGCCATGAAGCTGAATGATCAACTTCATGATATTTTACACGACCTTTCATTTATCGGATCTGAAACTGTTCTTGTGCTTGGCGCAATGGTTTTACTGGTCTCGGGCCTGATCACTAGAAACCAATTACCTCTGAAACTCATCTTTTCGATCACACTAGTTTTCTCCCTTTATTTAAACATTCAAGTGGTACAAGGTGGGTTGTTTCTTTCGGATAGTCTTTTTATGAATGCCGAAATAGCAAGCTTCGCTTCCCTGTTCATTATTGCCGGTTTATCTATCGTTGTCTTCCCCCGAAAAAAACATGCAGCCGAATTTTATTTTTTCATTTTAGCTTTAATTGTAGGATCTATATTTATGATGAAGGCAAATAGCCTGTTAATCATCTATTTATCTATTGAGCTTGCCTCTTTTGTATCTTATATTTTAACGAGTTTCTCTTTCAGAAAAGAAGGTCATGAAGCAGCAATAAAGTACCTATTGTTTGGAGCGTTAAGCTCTGCTATTATGCTCATAGGTCTGGGATTAATTTATGGTATTACACAATCTTTTTACCTTTCCGTATGGACTCCTGAGTTATTTTCATCTCTTCTCGTTCAAATAGGTGTTTTGTTTTTGGTTTTTGGAGTATTTTTCAAATGCGCAATCTTTCCATTTCATATGTGGACACCTGCTACTTATCAGTCGGCACCAGTGGATGCGGTAGCATTATTCTCCATAGTTCCGAAGTTAGGAGGTTTGGTCCTCCTAAAGAGGATGTTTCTCAATCTGGCTTTTGATTTTTCACATTGGTTGATCTTGTTGGTGCTTTTTTTAGGTATGGCAACCATCATGGTAGGTACATTTGGTGCTTTAAGACAGCTTAATACCAGGAGAATGATCAGCTTTGGCTCTGTTGCTCATTCCGGATTTTTGCTAGGATTAGTCATTACGCCGTCAGCAGATTACAAAGAGGCTTTTTGGTGGTATTCTTCTACTTATACCTTAATGAATCTCGCCGCTTTTTATATCATTAATCGGTATGAAGACGTTTCAATTTACACCAACAGTCAGTACTCGTTAAGTAAAAAAGAGACATTAATGGCAGGTGGTTTCACCCTGATTTTAGTTTCACTTGTAGGTATTCCGCCTCTGGCAGGTTTTACAGCTAAGCTGTTTTTATTCACCTCTTTATGGGAAACATTCATTGACACGGGTTCAAAAACTTCATTGACCTATCTCTTGGTGTCAGTTTTCGCCACTGTGGCTTCCTTATTTTTTTATATGAGGATACCTTACTATGCGTTTCTACATAAGAATAATTTAAGTAATTCAGAATTATCTATTGTATTTTCTCCACGGTCAAAAATAATAGCAACTATTTTCGCCATTCTCCTGTTAATTTTGTTTTTTACACCAAAATTGATAATGAGTTTACAATCTCTGCTAAATAATGTCCATGAGTGATGCCATCAAACATGAGTGTGGAATTGTCCACTTACGCCTGAGAAAGCCGCTTCAACATTATATTGACAAATACAGAACCCCTGCCTATGCGGCAAAGAAGATGTATTTATTAATGAAGAAGCAAAGTAACAGAGGGCAAGATGGAATTGGTATAGCGAACATAAAAATTGATCTGCCTCCGGGCTATCGATACATAAGTAGGTATAGAACAATCGATGGAAATCCTATTGAGTCAATTTTTGTAAAAATCAGCAGAAAATTTGATAAAGCTAAGAAACTATCAAAAGAGAATTTTAAGAATGCGGAGTGGCTAAAGGAAAACTTTGCTTTTACCGGGGAAACATGGCTAGGCCATTTACGCTATGGCACACATGGAAAGAATAGCATAGAGAATTGTCATCCCTTTCTTAGGCAGAACAACTGGAGAAGCAGGAATTTGGTCATGGCAGGTAATTTTAATATGACCAATGTGAATGAGCTTTTTAATAAGTTGGTTGAGTTAGGCCAGTTTCCTAAAGAGAAGGTTGATACAGTTACGGTAATGGAGAAGATTGGTCACTTCATCGATGAGGAGAACCAACGAATTTTTGATAAATACAGGGACGAATTTAGCAATGAAGAGATCACATACCGGATAGAAGAGGAAATTGATCTTCAAAGAGTATTGGAAAGATCATGTCGGGATTTTGACGGTGGCTACACAATGGCGGGGATTTTAGGATACGGAGCTTCTTTTGTTGCGCGGGACCCGGCTGGGATTCGTCCAGCTTACTATTATGCTGATGATGAAATAGTTGTAGTTGCATCTGAAAAACCCGCGATTAAAATTGCATTTGGTTGTGAATATTCAGAAATTCGAGAGATTCCTCCGGGTTATGCCTTGATTATCAATAAATCCGGAGACTATGAAGAAAAGCAGTTTATTCAACAGCTGCCGAGGAAGTCGTGTAGTTTTGAAAGGATCTATTTTTCCAGAGGTACCGATCCGGATATTTATCATGAAAGAAAAAAACTTGGCGAGTTTCTGGTTCCTCAAGTCTTAAAAGCCATTAACTTCGACCTAAAAAACGCTGTCTTTTCCTACATTCCAAATACCGCGGAGACTTCTTTTTTAGGACTAATGGGAGGAATAGACAATTACCTGATTCAGAAAAGAAAAGAAGTAATTCTGGAGGGAAAACCTTCTCCTGATTCTATTGAGCAAATGCTTGACTTTCAACCTAGAGTGGAAAAATTAGTATTAAAAGACGCTAGACTCAGAACGTTTATCGCTGACGATGACAATCGGGACGAGCTTGTATCTCATGTGTATGATACCACTTATGAAGTCATCAACAAGGGGACTGATACATTAGTTGTCATTGATGATAGCATAGTGCGGGGTACTACCTTGGAAAAAAGTATATTGACTCTTCTGGACAGGTTGGAGCCAAAGAAAATTGTAATAGTCTCCTCAGCGCCCCAAATAAGATTTCCTGATTGCTACGGCATAGATATGAGCAAAATGAAAGAGTTCTTAGCCTTCCGGGCGATGATAGAATTACTTAAAGAAAGAAACCAAGAGTATCATTTGGACGTGGTGTTTGACAAATGCCTGGCGGGTCAGTCAGAGGATGCCCCTGCTAATTATGTCAAGGAATTGTACGCTCAGTTTATCGATGAGGATATTTCACAAAAAATCTCAGAGATCGTTGTGCCTAAAGAGGTAAAGGCCGAGGTGAAGATAGTATATCAAACAGTAGATAATCTTCACAAGGCTTGTCCTAATCATTTAGGAGATTGGTACTTCACAGGGGATTATCCGACTCTTGGAGGTAATCGAGTAGTTAATAGAGCTTTCATTAACTTTATGAAAGGAGTAGAGGTTAGAGCCTATTAGCGGTTTCTTTAGACAGAGAAACTTTCCCCACACCCACAGGTCCTTGAAGCATTTGGATTCACAAATTGAAACCCCTTTCCGTTGAGTCCGTCAGAGAAATCCAATGTGGTACCCAATAAGTAAAGCAAGCTCTTTTTATCTACCAGAATTTTTACACCCTTATCTTCAAATACTTCATCCGACTCCTGGATGTTAGAATCAAAAGAAAGGTCATACATCAACCCAGAACAGCCGCCGCCTTTTACTGAGACGCGGATATTGTGATTACCTGTCTTTCCTTCCTGTGTTAATAGTGTGGTAATTTCTTCCTTTGCTTTATCTGTTACGTTGATCATCAGGCCACTGGGTTTAATACAATACTGAAGACAGTAATGTTGTTCATATCTCTTGCATAATAGAGTTTATCCATGGCGTCATACATATTTTTCGCTCGAAAATAAGAAGTTTGAAGTTCATTCATTCCTTTAGTCATCCATTGAATTGTAAACGAGTTTTCCTTTTCTTTATGGGTCCGTACGTAAACGAGCATTTTATGCAATGCATCGGTTTTGTCAAGGCCAGTAATGGTTTTAAAAAGGAAAGACTGGTTGTGTCGAGGATTAATAGTAATAAGGTCAAGTCTGAGTTTTCCATCGCTATTGGAGAACTCAAAAATCACTTCATCGCTTTTAAGTCCTAGAAAATTCTTTATTTCATTCTGAATCTTTGCAGATTCTACATGTATATCTGACCTTAATTCCATTATAATTAATCGAAATAACTTTTCAGATCGGCTTAAAGTTCCTGCATTTTTGTAAAAATACTAATAGATTGAACAAATGTGGAAAAACGTTGAGCATATTGGAATAGCTGTCAAGAATTTAGAAGCTGTGGATGAAATCTACACGAAGCTTTTTGAGCAACCACCTTATAAAAAAGAATCAGTAGTTACTGAACAAGTCAATACCTCTTTTTTTAAAGTTGGTGAAACGAAGATTGAATTTCTATCTACAACGAGTCCAGAAAGCGCCATCTCAAAATTCATTGAAAAAAGAGGGGAAGGGATCCATCACATCGCATTTGAAGTAGAAGATATTTATCATGAATTAGAAAGGCTACAAAAAGAGGGATTTCAATTTACCAGACCAGAGGTATTTAAAGGCGCGGATAACAAGTTGGTTTGTTTCGTTCATCCAAAGTCCGCAAATGGGGTTCTGGTAGAGCTTTGCCAGGAAATGAAAGAGTGAGGAGCGCTATTGTGAGACTTAAATATTTTGCTTTCTGATCCGACATAAACTAGCCAATGTGTTTAAACTATATTTTACCCTTTTGAAGGAGGTAGTAGAAGGATTATTTGAAAAAATCAAACACTTTATGAGTAACTTTTTTTCTAAACACTTTATAACGTTGAAGCCGGTTTACTCTGTGATTAATAACTTATGATAGACAAGGAAAAACGAACAGAAATAGGTGAATTAGGTGAGTTTGGTTTGATTGATCGGCTCTCAGATGGTCTTAAATACCAAAATAAGGAAACGGTTAAAGGCATCGGTGATGACGCAGCAGTTTTTGATATAGGAGAAAATTACCTGCTTGTAAGCTCAGACATGCTGCTGGAGGGTGTTCATTTTGATCTTTCTTATGTGCCGTTACAACACTTGGGCTATAAGGCTGTAGCGGTAAACGTATCGGATATTGCAGCAATGAATGGTTTCCCCAAGCAAGTCACTGTAAATATTGGTTTAAGTAATCGTTTCTCTGTGGAGGCAGTAGAAGTCATTTATCAAGGAATCAAAGCAGCTTGTAGAGAATATAACGTTGACTTGGTGGGAGGTGATACCACTTCATCTCAGGCAGGGCTAGTCATATCCATGACTGTAATAGGAGTAACAAATAGTAGGGAAGTAGTTTACAGAAGTGGAGCAAAAGAAAGTGACATTCTGTGCATTACGGGAGACTTAGGAGGCGCATTTGTTGGATTACAGGTGCTAGAGCGGGAAAAACAGGAGTTTTTAGTAAATCCAGCTATGCAACCTCAATTGGAAAAATATAATTACGTAGTAGGTCGTCAATTAAGACCTAAAGCTAGAATGGATATTGTTTACGAATTCAAAGATT
The DNA here is from genome assembly GCA_038746525.1 of Bacteroidota bacterium. Taxonomy (GTDB): domain Bacteria; phylum Bacteroidota; class Bacteroidia; order Cytophagales; family Cyclobacteriaceae; genus Ekhidna. Next base: position 4,067 of record JBCDKO010000068.1, on the reverse strand, counting down.
TGGGTATTTTGCCTACTTCCATGATAGATATCTCTGATGGCCTGGCTTCAGACGTTTTTCATATCTGTAAGCAATCTGCTTTGGGTGTTGCTATTTATGAAGATAAGCTACCAATTGAAAAACAAGCCTATGAAACGGCTGCGGAGTTCAGCATCGACCCGAACGCCTGTGCACTCAATGGCGGCGAAGACTATGAATTACTCTTTACTATCAGTCAGAAGGATTTTGAAAAGATCAAAAACCACTCCGATATACACACAATTGGCTATATGCAATCTAAATCTAAAGGAAGAACATTTGTAACCAGAAACCAAAACATCGTTGAGCTGCAGGCTCAAGGATGGAAGCATTTTTAATCATTTCCCTGTTTCATCACATTGCATTGTTTATCTAGATAGTGTCTCCAAGAAAAGATGCTTATCGAATTCTATAACGTCATTTTCTTATAAAATCGAATAGTCCTTAAGTTTTCCTCCCCAACGCCTAACCAAACGTTAGGCTAACCCCTCTTTACTTTGAAATCTCTATGGTTTTTCCTAAAGTCAGAACTCTGGACTCGACCTACAAAATGAGGTAATAGATGAAGATAGTTCATAAATTACTTTGTCGTAATCCTGCATCATTTCAGATTCAAAACATCTTTTAAATAGTTCAGAAAAGAATTTTTCGTCAGTGATTATTGCTTGTTTACGAAAGAAAAATTTACGTCGAGCCAGGAGTTCTGAAAGTATTTGTCCAACTTTTTTCCATAGAGTTTTTCTAACACATAAATCCGCTTGATTCCAAGAGAATTTTCGTCTCTAATTTCTGTCTGTGACTTTCCTAAATTGATTTTGAGGTATGCTATGATACGATCTTGAAATAAGGCAAATGAGCATAGAGTCAGAAATACTGACTCAACCCTTTAAATTCCCCAAAATAGGTGTGTCTTGTAAATTCATTATTCGTAATCCCGTGCCATTTTAGGTTCAAAAACATCTTTTACAGTTTAAAAGAGAAATTTCGTTAGTTATTATGGTGTTTTTGTGGCGTTGATTTTTACGTTGGGTCAGGATTTCTGAGAGTGAAAATACTACATTTATAGAAGTATGCTAAGGGGATCACAATGATGAAACTATATCGGAACAATCAAAGTATTGAGACAATTAGCGGGACATTTAGAGTACCCAATAATCTTAAGGGTAACAAATTCATGAATTGGAAAGCAGCAACACGCACTTCATTTGATATCTCAATCAACTAATAAAAAAAGAGAATAAATTAGGTAATTAAATTGGTTGAGGCGACATCGTTGTGCATCTTTTGTATTCTCTATTCCAGAATACATACTCTTTCTTTTTGAAAATTGTTAAATGGTTGCCGTTAAGTACGTATTCTTATAGCTTATTTTCTACGATTGATTATGAGTGGATTTTTTTTTCGACTCTTTTTTTTTTTCAATTAGATCATTATTTTTATATAATGATCAACGACCGAATTCACCGTCTTATTCAAGTATTAAATATGAATCCGACCTCTTTTTCAGATTCTTTGAACGTGAGTGTTACTGTGATATTTAATATTATTAAGGGGAGAAGAAGCAAGCCTAGTTACGATCTCATCCGAAAAATGCTTAAAACCTACAATAAGCTAAATACTGAATGGTTGATCAAAGGAGAAGGATCTATGTGGAACGATGATATTGTTACATCAGAAAGATTCGCTCCGTCTAATTTGCAAGTTGAACTACGAGTGAAAGAGTTGCTCTTTAAACTCTCCCAAAAAAATCCAGACTCTCATGAATATATTGAACTTGAGGAATTAGTCTCTTACATCATAACTGAGTCATTAGAGCAAAAACACAAACTAGTTGTATTACACGAGCGACAAGAGGGAATGATTAAATTACTCAAAGAAAAATTAAAATTGAGATCTTAATTTCTTTATTACTCAATTAGAGTCTTATTAACATTTAGGTGATTGGGTTCATTGCTTTAGGGCATCTTCAAAAACTCAGTTCAAGAATTTGAAGTAGCGTTTTTTTCTGAGACAAGACGTCAAAAACTGAGTTTAGTAGCGTTAAATAAGTATTTTGATAACGGAATTATCGAAAAAAAATCATTTCAAAAATTGAACGTGCGTTTTTGAAGATGCCCTTTATGATAAAAGCTTAGCTAATCGATTAATTTAAGAGCCTGTAATTCTTTCTTAATGCTTTTTCGTAAAGCTACTTTCCTCACTTGATAATATGTAATTACAAATATTAATAAAGCTATAAGACTACCAGAAGATAGTTTAGAAATAAATAGTATGGACGCAATTCGGTCTTGTTTTTCAAGCTCATCAAAGTAGCGTTTAGTAATAAGTTCAAAATTGTACTCCTTGTCTTTTCTTTGGATTTCTTTCTGTGTTTCAATAAAATTCTGCACAATGGTAAAGTATTTTTCAATATAGTAGTTACCAATTGTATGTTTATTTGTGTTAAAATATAGATTGGACAAATTTTTATATACCTCAAAACTTTTCGGATCAAATTCAGCGTAACTCGAAATGCTTTCTGCTTTTTTAAGATAATGCTCTGCTTCTTCCAAAGTCCCAGCGTTTAATAAATATCTGCCAAGAATCAAATAGCTATTGAATAGACTGTAATAATCTATCTTTTCAAAAGAAACTTTGATTGAAATAGCTTTTCTAAGGTTTTCAATTGCATTTTGAGTTGAGTCTTCCGCATAAAAAATTTCTCCTAAATTATGTAAGGCTTTTGCGGAATAGAGTTTTTGATCCTCGGGTAACTGAATTAATCTTTTGAAATATTCTTTGGCTTTTGTTAAGTTCCCGGATTCCAAATAGACCAAGCCTAATTGATTAATTAGGCGATAAGTATATGAATCTTCTAGGTCAAGATTAAGCGCTTCTCTGAGATAGATTACGGCTTTTTCAAAATCCTTATCATTTTGGTATATGAGACCTTGATTAAGTTTCAAATTAAATATCTGATATTTATCTTGTTGAGACTCAGCGATCTTAATTGCCTCTAGATTATAGCTTGTCGCTAAATCATTGGACTCATATCTTCTAAAAATGTTGGATAAATTTCGTCTTAGCCATATTTGATCTTTTGCCACACTGTCAAGATTTGCTTTTTCACAAAAGCGCATACCTTCTAAATAGTATAGAACAGCTTTTCCGGGGGATTTCTGTTCATGAAGAAATCCTAGATAAAGATTCGCCTTAACAAGTCCAAAATAATTAGAAGAATTCTCAGATTTTTGTAGCAATTTATTAGCTAACATAATTGCTGAATCAGGTTTGTTGAAGTAATTCCTAATCACTTCTAAATCAGCCGGAACTCCTATGGAGTAACCAGACTTATAAACCAAAAAGAATATAATTAATAACCAAGTAAGCTTCATTCCTAATAACTGAACTAATGGCAATAATAAAAAAAAACATCGAGATATCCCGATGCCTTTTGTTTAATTTTCTATAAGAGAGATTTATCAGTTTCCTACACCGCTACCCCCGCCTTTATCTCCATCCCCATGTACACTAGAAATACTCTCAATCTCTAAACTTTGGCTTTGAGTATCCAGAATCAATTCATCCATTGTTTCGTCTTCTTGGCATGCTGTTAAAAAAAAACCACCTACGATTGCTAGAGCTATTAAAAATTTTCTTTTCATGTTAACTAAGTTTTTTGTTGATCACCTCAAATATAACTTTAAATATTTATTTTACATATAACTAATGAATTTTTTAATTTATAATTAACTAATTAATAAAACGCGTACGTTATTATATTACAACCGATTATTCTATTTTAATTAAGTCTGCCTTAATTATTTTTATTGAAGTAGGCACTTAGTAAATATTTTATTTTTGATGGCGGTGTTGCTTGGTTAAATCATTGTTTTTCAGTAACTTAAAGTAATATTTAGGTTCTACTAAGTTTAGTGTGGGTTTAGGTCAAGTCCACCGTGGAAAAATAGGATAGCACTTTTGAAGTTTTCCAAGGATCTATATCCTCTAGCAGTCATCTTAATTTCTTGGAGTTTACCATTAATTCGTTCGGCCATCGCGTTGCTTTT
>JBCDKO010000067.1:0-20215 GCA_038746525.1 Bacteroidota bacterium | reverse complement strand
ATTAGTTGAAGTCTAATTTCAGGATCAAGAAATTCATCTTCGGTTTTATTACCCTAGCAGCCAAATGGATCAAAACCGGAAGGCAGGAGATACTCAAACTGTACACCGAGAAAGATTATAGCCCTCTCCTCCGTTAGCCAGGGCATTTACACCAGCGTATTCGAAAAGCAGGTCTATCACTCCGAAGAGGTATGTTCAAAATGAATCAAATCAAGTATTCATGAAGTAAAAATGTTGACTCTCGCGTGGAAATGTTCACTCAGCAGCATCATTGGACATAAATTCCCAACATAATACCAACCAAATTTCAAAAATCATCAACCTGTTAAAAATGCTAACTCTCCAAAATTTTAGCCTACGGATTTAAGGCTATTATTGAAATAATATTTTATCCGGGCAGATGAATAGTAACGAATAATACCCGAATTTTCAGGTTAAACCACTAGCTGTAGTGCTCTTGGTTGAAGTAATGAAATAATCTATCTAAGATTAAGTAAGGTATATCTATCAAGAATTCACAAAATTCTCATATAAATCTTCGTTTTAGCATGCCTAATATCAATATTATATTAATGTTACTCAAAAATAGAAGTGTGAACTTCGCAATATCTTCGAGTTAAAAGATTTGAGTCATCTCCAACGAAAGAGTACATTCAAGCGGTTAAAATTCTTTCATTATTTATCTTAATTTTTAAAATCTCCCACATCTCCCCACTATATCATTATATGAACTCAACCACTTGATTTTCATTTATTTCTAAATAATTTTCACTTTTTTTTAAAAAAAATTCTTTTTCATCCTTATTAGTTTAACTAATTGATAATCAATACTTTAAATTATCTTTAATAACCATTAATTTAATATTTTTAATCTTAATCCTATTTTTTGTGTATAAAAGTGGGGCATTGTGGGAAAAAGTAGAGGAAATTATTTAATTTTACCCTAGTGGTTTATATTTTCAAGGCTCAGCGTGGCGTTTTTTACAAGCGAATATGAGTGTAAGTTGGATACTAAAGGGAGGTTGGCCTTACCTGCAAAAATCAAGGTAAACCTGCCTGAGGTCTCCACTAACGAGTTGGTTATCCGAAAAGGATTTGAGCCGAATTTAATCCTCTATCCAATGGTAGAGTATAAAAAAATCCACCATAAAATCTCATCATTGAGTGAATTTGATCCTCAACAACGAAGGTTGAAAAGGACATTTTTCAGGAGCATCGCGCAAGTGGAACTCGACAATGCAACCCGCATTTTAGTACCTAAGCAAATGCTCGCTCATGCACAAATAGAAAGGGAGACAATCCTCATAGGCACGGGCAACTATATTGAAATGTGGAATCCTGAAGTATTTGATCAGCACATGATTCGTGATGATAGTGAATACTCCGCACTTGCCCAAAAGTTCCTAGATGAGTAGTAATCGTTTTGATAGGAAATGGAAAAACTTGTGGAAATATTCGAAGGCAATATTGCAGAATTGGGCCAACGTAAAAAGTAGTTTATGACTGCTTATCATAACCCCGTAATGCTACAAGAGTGCCTGAATGGATTACAGATTGAACCGGGTGGAGTATATGTAGATGTGACCTTTGGAGGTGGTGGTCATAGCAAAGCGATACTCCAGCAGTTGACAACCGGGCGCCTCATTGCATTTGATCAAGATCAAAATGCTGAGGCAAATGCACAAAGGCTCATAGAGATGGGCGATAGTTCTTTCACATTTATTGATACTAATTTCAGGTTTTTGAAAAAGTGCCTGAGACTACAAAGTGTAAGAGAAGTAGACGGCATATTGGCAGATTTAGGTGTCTCTTCTCATCAGTTTGACGTACCAGAGCGCGGATTTACAATTCGGGCTGAAGGAGAATTGGACATGCGAATGGATCAGCATGCCACAAAGAGTGCGAGGCAGGTAGTCAACGAATACGAGGAAAAAGACCTGATTCATTTGTTCAGTGCATACGGAGAGGTGAAAAATGCAAGAACGTTGGCAAAGGGGATTGTAAGTGCACGTGTGAGTGCTCCGATCACGACCAACAAACAATTAAAAGAGATTGCATGGAAGCAGGCGCCGAAGCATCGTGAAATGAAATATCTCGCGCAGGTATTCCAAGCCATCAGAATTGAGGTAAACGAAGAGTTGGAAGCACTGAAAGAGTTTCTGGAGCAAACCGGAGAGGTACTTAAACCGGATGGCAGACTGGTTGTAATTAGTTACCACTCACTCGAGGATCGATTAGTGAAAAACTATATCAATAAAGGAAATTTCAAAGGGGTTGATGAAAAGGACTTCTTCGGGAATCCAATGAGGGTACTAGACCCGGTGAACCGAAAACCTATAGTCCCTAAGGCAAAAGAGATTAAAGAAAACAGCAGAGCGAGAAGTGCAAAGTTGAGAATTGGCAGAAAGAGATAAAGTATTAAGTTGTGAGTCTTAAGTTTCGAAATTCGGGATCACTCGCAGTTTAACAAGTAAAAACTCGAAATTAAAATGATGAACACCTACAGAATCCCACAAAAAGAAGAGCGAGGCGGACTCTTTCGTCTGATCAGTCGCTTTCTACGAATGGATGGCTCCATGGGTGAAGTAATACATGTGCGTTTTCTTCCACAGATTCTTTTCCTGTCATTCTTATGTATGCTATATATCGGTAATCGGCACTATGCTGAGAAAAAGATCAGGTCTATCAACCGGTTGGAGACAGAAGTTGAAGACTTGCGAGCAGATTATACTACACTAAAGGCTGATTTCATGTATGAAAGTAAGCAGTCAGAAGTAGCAAAACGAGCGGAAAAGCTCGGTCTAAAGGATCGTAAGGAATCACCCATTTTGATCAAGGAAGTTGAGTATTAGGAAAGGCATAGTATTACGAGTGCGCATTGCATTTCTCTTGACATTTCTAGTGGCAGGAGCAATCATTTTCCGTATCGCTAAGATCCAATACGCAGAAGGAGAGCGGTGGAAAAGCCTTGGTGAAACACTGGGAATGCAAGTGATGAATATTAAAGCTACACGGGGCAACATCTATGCCGATGATGGGAGCTTGCTTGCAACTTCTTTGCCCTTTTATCAATTGGCAATTGATCCGGCGCTCTCTTCTGATAGGCTATATAAAAATGGAATCGATTCGCTATCCTATCTGCTTTCAAAGTATTACAAAGACTTATCTCCTACCCAATATAAAAGAAGGATAGATCAAGCTAGGAAAAAAAATCGCCATTATTTACTGATCAACCGTCAGGAAATTGGCTATCAGGACAAGAAGCGAATGGAACAATGGCCCCTGATTAGAGCAGGAAGACTAAAAGGCGGTGTGTTCTTCGAAAAGGTAGAAAAACGGTTTCTGCCTTTTAATCATTTAGGCATTCGTACCATTGGAAATATCAATGCGGATGATCGGGGTGTGGTTGGTTTGGAATACAGTTTTAATAAAGAGCTGGCGGGGATCAATGGTAAAGGGCTGTTCCAAAAAATGGCCGGAGGGGGTTGGAAACCCATATATGATGGTTCAGAAAAACGTCCAATAAACGGTCATGATATTCAAACAACAATTAATATAGATATTCAAGACGTTGCAGAATCAGCACTTCTAAAAGAACTGAAGAAGCACAAGGCTGACTATGGTGTAGCCGTTGTGATGGAAGTAAAAACCGGAGAGATCAAAGCGATCTCTAACCTGAGCCGAAACCGTGAGGGAGCATACTACGAGCGTTACAATTATGCAGTGGGTAGCCAGGGATCAAGAGAGCCAGGCTCTACATTCAAGTTGGCGAGTATGATTGCCTTATTAGAAGAAACAGACGTCAAACTTTCTGATTCAGTACACACGGGTGATGGTTCTCTTGAATTTTTTGACAAAACCATGCGTGATCATAAACCAGGTGGATTTGGAACACTGACGGTTCAAGAGGTTTTTGAGAAGTCTTCTAACGTAGGAGTGGCTAGGTTAGTCTCCCATTATTTCGGGAATGATCCAGATAAGTTCATTGGCTATCTCAAACGTATGAAACTTCACAAGCCGCTCAATTTCCAAATGATTGGAGAAGGCAGACCTTACATCAAAGACCCCTCTGACAGTACCTGGAGTGGAGTAAGTCTACCATGGATGAGCCATGGCTATGAGCTAAAGATGACACCATTGCAAATGCTAACGCTTTACAATGCAATAGCTAATAATGGAAAAATGGTGAAACCAATGATTGTGAAAAGTGTGAAACACACTGACCGACTGGTTAGAGCGTTTGATACGGAGGTGATCAATGATAAGATCTGCTCAAAAGAGACGCTAAAGAACATAAGGATTATGATGGAAGGGGTGGTTGAGCGAGGCACTGCTTCCAATATCAATCACAGCATGTATAAAATCGCCGGTAAAACAGGAACAGCGAAAAAAGCAAAGAATGGAAAATATGTAAAAGAGTACTATACTTCATTTGCTGGATACTTCCCAGCGGAAGCTCCTAAGTATAGTTGCATTGTAGTGATTGACAATCCGAAGGGCTATCAGATCTACGGTAGTGATGTGTCTGCTCCGGTGTTTAAAGAAATCGCTGACAAAATCTACTCACTTGAATTAGATATGCATGAAATTGGTACTGAAGGAAAAACCCGCGTAGCAGGTATTTTCCCCTACATCAAAGCTGGAAAGAAAGATGAACTTTTCGTCATTTGCAATGAACTAGGCATCTCAAATCACTCAAAAGCAGAAAGCGAGTGGGTTAAAACAACTATCATTAACGATGCGGTTTACTGGACAGAAAATAAAGTAACGTATGATCTCGTGCCAGACGTGAGAGGAATGACGTTGAGAGACGCGATTTATGTGTTGGAGAATTTGGGATTGGAAGTGAAAGTGAAAGGAAGAGGTAGAGTAACTACACAATCCATGGCCCCAGGAGTGAAAATAATCAAAGGTTCCACCATTAAACTTCAGATGAGTTGATGCAGACGCTAAAAGACGTATTGTATGGTGTTTCCTTGAGAGTGCTCATAGGTAATCGGGAAGAAAAAGTGAAAGGTATTGCTTTTGATTCCAGAAAAGTAGAGCAGGACTTTCTCTTCGTAGCAATTAAAGGACTGACGGTGGATGGTCATGACTACATCAGTAAAGCGATTGAAAAAGGCGCGAAGGTGATCGTATGTGAAAGCCTCCCTGAGATAGAGGAAGAGCTTACAGTTGTTCAAACCGATAACTCAGAGGAGGCATTGGGAATTATTTCTTCCAATTTTTACGGGCGGCCATCAGAAAAGCTTAAACTGGTAGGTATTACAGGAACAAACGGAAAAACCACCTGTGCTACACTGCTATTTGAGCTATTCATCAACCTTGGCTACTCTGTGGGCCTGCTTTCTACTGTCGAAAATAAGATTAATGACAAGGTTTTAGAAACCAACTTTACCACGCCGGATGCATTACAGCTCAATCAACTTTTTAATGAAATGGTTAATAGCGGCTGTACCCATTGTTTCATGGAAGTGAGCTCTCATGCCCTGGTTCAAAATCGAGTAGCGGGTATTATTTTCAAAGGGGGTGTTTTTACCAATATCTCTCATGATCATCTGGATTATCATAAGACCTTTGATGAATACATCTCCGCCAAGAAACTGCTTTTTGATGGACTTTCTTCCGAGGCTTTTGCTTTAGTAAATGCTGATGACAAAAGAGGGAAGGTGATGCTGCAGAATACTGCAGCAGCGCAATTTAAGATGGCAATTAAATCTGTCGCAGATTTCAAAGTGAAGATCATTCACAACACGCTTCAGGGACTTGAATTGAGTTTTAATGGAGTAGACGTATGGTTTAAACTGATGGGCGAATTCAACGCTTACAATCTGCTCGCCGCATATGGAGTTGCCGTTCTCCTCGGTGAGGAAAGAGAGGCTATTTTGAGTGGATTATCGATGACAAAAGGAGCCAATGGTCGATTCGAAAAAGTAGAAAATGGAGCCAATGTACTCGCTATTGTCGATTATGCACATACCCCGGATGCATTAGAAAATGTTTTGGAAACCATTGATGAATTGAGAACCAAAAATGAAGTACTGGTGACAGTGGTGGGCTGTGGCGGAGATCGAGATAAGACCAAAAGACCAAAAATGGCTCAGATCGCAGCGAAGCTCAGTAATAAGGTAATCCTAACCTCTGATAATCCAAGAACGGAAGATCCGAAACTCATTTTAGAAGATATGAAAGAAGGAGTTCCTAAATCAAAAGAACGAAATGTGATGGTAATTGAAAATCGCAGAGAGGCCATTCGAACGGCATGTAATCTCGTGAATGATAATGACATCATATTAGTCGCAGGTAAAGGGCATGAGACGTATCAAGAGATCAACGGAGTGAGGCATCACTTCGATGATAAGAAAATACTCGTAGAACAATTGAGAGTTAGGAATTGAGAATGGAGGTGCGACAAATAGAATTTAAGATGGACAGTTTGCTAGATGTAGTATTTAATCAAGCAAGATCGAACAATTCGAACCGAATCAAATCAATCGAAAATCTACGAAATGCTCTATCACTTATTTGAATATCTGACTAAAATAGACTTCCCCGGAGCGGGACTGTTTCAGTATATCTCATTTCGAGCAGGAATGGCGGCCTTACTTTCTCTTTTGATTACAGTAACCTTTGGGAATAGGTTAATCAATTTGCTCCGCAGGTTTCAGATGGGTGAATTTATTCGGGACTTAGGCTTGGAAGGACAAAAGGAAAAGCAAGGCACTCCAACCATGGGTGGTATCATCATCATCTCAGGTATTGTCATTCCTACGTTGTTGTTTTCCAAGCTAGATAATATTTACATAGTGCTGCTAGTCATTGCAGCACTTTGGATGGGAGCAATTGGATTCATCGACGACTATTTGAAAGTAAAAAAGAAAAACAAAGATGGATTAAGGGGAAAGTTTAAGGTTTTAGGTCAAGTAGTACTTGGATTTTTTGTTGCGCTTGTGATGGTATTTCACGAAGATGTAGTAGTGAGGGATTTTTCAGGAGAAGCTTTTAAAGATGAAAGTACGCTACTTACAACCATTCCTTTCGTGGCCAATAATGAATTCAATTACAAATGGTTACTGCCAGATTTTTTAGATGAGTATGCATGGGTGATTTATTTATTGGTAGTTATTTTTATTGTCACAGCTATTTCCAATGGAGCCAATATCACCGATGGGTTAGATGGCTTGGCCGCTGGTACATGTGCAATTATTGGGTTAACGCTCGCAGTACTTGCCTACCTTTCCGGCAATGCTATTTTTTCGGATTATCTCAATATTATGTTCATTCCCAATTCGGGTGAACTTGTGATTTTTTGTACCGCATTTGTTGGAGCATGTATTGGCTTTCTTTGGTATAATGCCTACCCGGCCCAAGTATTCATGGGAGATACTGGAAGCCTTTCATTAGGGGGAATCATTGCAGTACTAGCCTTCGTCATCCGAAAGGAATTATTGATCCCCTTATTATGCGGCATCCTTGTTATTGAGAATTTATCGGTGATCATACAAGTGTCCTACTTTAAATATTCTAAAAAAAAATACGGCGAGGGGAGAAGAATATTTCTCATGTCTCCGCTTCATCACCATTATCAAAAGAAAGGAATCCATGAAGCAAAGATTGCAGTACGATTCTGGACGATGGGGATTCTTCTCGGAATTTTCACATTAGCAACGCTTAAAATCAGATAAATGACGGTTAGACAAATTCAACAGTTAAACGAAAACTTTCAGAAACACGCAGTGCAGCTTTCAGAATTGATGCCAGCGAGTAGTTTGGCTCAGACTACCTCTAGCCTTATTCGCAGTAGCCGGCGGATTCATGCCGATTTTGTCAAATTATTGCTTTCTAGAGAAGAAAGTTTTTTTAATCAGCTGATGTCTAGAGTGGAGGAAGAGATGGACGAAGTAGTATTCATCCTGGATCAATTAGAGATGGCTTATAAAAAAAAGCAAATCAGCCTTATCCATGACTTTCTGAAAGAAGGATATGGACTAATGTCTATTTATTCTAAATGTTGTGATCAAGTAATAGGCAATAAAATATCAGAGGTGGAGTAATGGACGGTCGCATAGTCATAATAGGAGGGGGAGAGAGTGGTGTTGGCGCTGCCATATTGGCTAAGCAAAAAGGCTATGACGTGTTCGTTTCAGATGCAGGCAATATCGCTGCAAACAAGAGACGGACGCTTAAGGCTAATGGAATAAAGTATGAAGATAAAGGACACACAGAAAGGCTAATCCTGAATGCAGACGTCGTCATTAAGAGTCCGGGTATATCAGATCGTGTTCCTTTAATCCAGAAATTGATCGCTAGAAATATTCCTGTCGTTTCTGAAATAGAGTTTGCCTATCGCTTTATAGACAAAGCTAAAATTGTAGCCATAACGGGTACGAATGGAAAAACTACGACCTCGTTATTGACTTATCATCTGTTAAAAACCGCCGGTTACAAAGTGGCTCTTGGAGGGAATATAGGTATGAGTTTAGCTGGAATAGTAGCAGAAGGAGGATACCATTATTACGTGGTAGAGGTAAGTAGTTTCCAATTAGACGGAATTGAAAATTTTCGACCGGACATAGCAGTATTGTTGAATATTACTCCGGATCATCTAGATCGCTATGATTACAATTTTGATAATTATATAAAATCAAAATTTAGAATCATTGAAAACCTCACCGGTGAGGAGGCTTTTATTTATTGTGCAGACTATCAAGCTGTTACTGAAGAATTGAGTAGAAGCAAAGTGGAAGCGAGCATGTTTGCGATGAGTGCGTCCACTAATGAGAAATTGAACGCATATCTGGAAAAAGAGCACCTTATTTTCAATTTTGAATTCAAGAATAAAGACGTCTATCACAAGATCCCACTCGCCGAAGTATCTCTCATAGGTAAGCACAATATGGTAAATAGCATGGCTGCAGTCATTAGTGCACTTTGTATGAATGTATCTATTGGAACGATTTTAAAAGGACTAAAAACCTTTAAAAATGCGCCACACCGGTTAGAGTTTGTGGAGGAGGTCAATGGAATCGGATTCATCAATGATTCAAAGGCCACCAACGTCGATTCTGTTTACTATGCCCTAGATGGTGTGAAAAAAGGCATCATCTGGATAGCCGGAGGCATTGATAAGGGAAATGATTACAGTCAAATTGAGGAGTTAGTTAAGGAAAAAGTAAAGGGTTTAATATGCCTTGGAAAAGATAACACCATGCTCATTAGCTATTTCGAAACCAAATTGGAAAGAATAGCAGAAGTTGATTCCGCCAATGGAGCTATAAAACAAGCTTATGAATGGGCCTCTGAAGGGGATGTAGTTTTATTATCTCCGGCCTGCGCAAGCTTTGACCTTTTTTTAAATTATGGAGACAGAGGTGATAAATTCAAGAAGGCGGTTAAAAAGCTTAAGAAGAATCTAAAGGAGAGGATATGAATGCGATGAAAGATTGGGCATATAGAAATTTGAAAGGTGATCCGGTGATTTGGTTTATTGTGCTGGTCCTATCATTATTCAGCATTTTGGTGGTTTACAGCGCCACTGGCCGCCTTGCGTACAAAATGATGGGAGGAAATACCGAATACTACCTCATTAAACATTCACTTTTGGTTGCGATAAGTCTTTCTGTAATTTGGGTAGCACATCGAATTGATTATCGCTATTATTCAAAGCTTTCTCGATTAGTGCTTTGGATGAGTGTTCCGTTGCTCATTTTTGCCTGGCTTTTTGGTGCAGAGAAAAATGAAGCCTCCAGATGGCTGACGATTCCTCTTATTAACCAATCCTTCCAACCTTCTGATCTAGCGAAATTGGCTTTGATTGTCACCTTAGCTAGTATGCTTTCAAAACGACAAAAATCTATTGATGATTTTCAAAGAGCGATTGTGCCGATGCTTTTCTGGATCGGATTGATTTGTGGATTGATCGCATTAACGAATATCTCATCAGCCGTCTTGTTGTTTTTAGCATGTATGCTCATTCTGTTTATTGGAAGAGTGCCCCTTACCTATTTGGTTATGCTAGTGCTGATTTTTGCAGCTTTTGGATCGGTTGCTTTTATTGTAGGTCAACGGGGAGGAACTGCCATTTCCAGAGTTGAAGATTTTATAGAAGGAGATACACCATATCAAGTAAGGCAAGCCTATGTGGCAATAGCGTCAGGAGGAGTGTTGGGCAAAGGTCCAGGGCAGAGCGACCAGCGTAATTTCTTACCTTATCCTTATTCTGATTTCATCTACGCCATTATTCTTGAGGAGTATGGCTTGGTCGGAGGCGTCATCGTATTATTTCTCTATCTGGCATTGCTTTACAGGGGGACGAAAGCCACGGAAGATAACAATGGAGCTTACGGGGGTCTGCTTTCTGCGGGACTAAGCTTCGCGTTAGTGATTCAGGCATTAATAAATATGGGAGTGGCAGTAGGCTTGGGGCCGGTCACCGGTCTTACCCTTCCATTCATTAGTATGGGTGGTACATCTCAGCTTTTTGCCGGAGTTTCCTTAGGGATCATTTTGAGTGTTAGCCGGGGAGAGATAGATCGCTTGAGAGATTCAGTGGGTAATCAATACAAAAAAGCAGCATAATTAAAAAAGAACAAACATATCGCAAACTTCCGTTACGGATAATGATTAGTGGAGGAGGAACAGGTGGCCATATTTATCCCGCGATCTCCATTGCTCACGCGTTGCAGGAAATACTTCAGCATGTAGATATTCTATTCGTTGGTGCAAAAGGGAAAATGGAAATGGAAAAAGTGCCTAAAGCAGGCTTTAAGATCGAAGGATTGTGGATTAGTGGCATTCAACGAAAGCTTTCGGGTCAGAACCTTCTTTTTCCCGCTAAACTTATTTCTAGCTTGTTGGGGGCCAGGAGATTAATCAAGGATTTTAAACCCGACGTTGTGGTCGGATTTGGAGGGTATGCAAGCGGCCCCTTGCTTTATGTTGCAAGTAGAAAAGGCATATCAACTTTAATACAAGAACAAAACAGTTACGCAGGCCTCACCAATAAAATTTTGGCACAACATGTAAACACGATATGTGTTGCTCATAATGGCATGGAAAAATATTTCCCAAAAGAGAAATTGGTGATAACCGGAAATCCAGTTCGAAAAACTATTAAACTAAACCCAAACAGAAAAGATGAAGCTTATCGGCATTTTGAATTAAGTCCAAATAGACCTATTCTTTTAGTAGTCGGAGGTAGCCTGGGAGCCAGATCCATCAATGAGGTAACGCTTGATGGATTGGAAAAATTGAAGAAGAAAAAGATTCAATTGATTTGGCAGTGTGGTGGATTGTATCATCAAGAAATGACTGAGCGTGCGAAAAATAAAGGGGGTACGGTTGTGCTAAAGGACTTTATTTTTCAAATGGATTTTGCCTATGGTATAGCCGACGTGGTGATTTCGAGAGCTGGTGCGCTATCCATTGCCGAGCTCATGCTTACCGGAAAGCCTTCCATTCTAGTCCCTTCTCCTAATGTGGCGGAAGATCACCAAACCATTAACGCATTGGCTTTGGTAACGCATAATGCAGCGCAGATGATAAAGGATGCTGAAGCGATGGATAACCTGATTAATGAAGCGATTGAATTATTGAACGATGGAGCAAAACAAGAAGAGCTTTCAAAAAATATTCATGCGATGGCACGTGAAAATGCCGCTATGGATATTGCCAATGAAGTGATAAAATTAACTGAGGAGTAATGAGCTTAATCGGATTTAATACATGAATCTGGAGGACATACATAGAACTTATTTCATAGGTATTGGTGGTATTGGAATGAGTGCGCTTGCCCGCTGGTTTCATGCAAAAGAAAAAGTAGTAGCTGGTTATGATAGAATCAGGTCGGCACTTACTCATGCATTAGAGGAAGAAGGCATAAGCATTCACTACCAGGATAATCCTAAACTAATTCCGGAAGAATTCTTGTCGTCAGAAGGAACCATCATTGTTTTCACTCCGGCTATTCCAAAGGATCATTTGGAACTGAATTATTTTGAAGAGGGAGGATATACAATAAAAAAACGGGCTGAGGTATTGGGTCTGATTACCGAAAATCATTACACAATCGCTGTTGCAGGTACACACGGAAAGACCACTACCTGCTCTATGATTGCTCATTTACTGAGTGGATCAGAGCGAAGTTGTTCAGCTTTTGTAGGTGGTATAATGACTGCGACTAACTCAAATTTAATTATAGGAAATGATAATGCCCCTGTTGTGGTGGAGGCAGATGAGTATGATCGCTCATTTATGCAATTGAATCCAAACTACACAGTGATTACTTCATTGGCTCCGGATCATCTGGACATTTATGGCGATGTGACAGGCATGCTCGAGGCTTACGAAGTGTTTGTCAAAAAGACTCCTGAAGATGGAAAATTGTTGATACAATCGAATGCAGGTTATCACATCAACCCAGGCAATCCATACACCTCCTATGCGCTTAGCGAAGGTGATGTAGTTGCAGATTCACTAAGAATTGAAAATGGTGCATTTGTTTTCACTTATAAATATGGAGTGAAACGAATTTCAGATATCTATCTTCAAGTGCCAGGATATCACAATGTCCTGAATGCCCTGGCTGCAATCACAGTTGCCTTAGATATGGGAATGGAAGGGAAGGAAGTACAGAAGCGTATTAAAAGCTATGTGGGAGTTAAACGAAGATTTGAATATGTATTTAATAGTTCGGAGGGTACGCTAATTGATGATTATGCACATCACCCGGAGGAAATTGAGGCGTTTTTAAAATCGGTTAGATCGTTATTCGAAGAGCGCAAAATTACCGCTATTTTCCAACCTCATCTTTACTCCAGAACTAACGACTTTAAGAAGGACTTTGCAAGCGCACTGGATAAAGCAGATGATATAATTCTTTTAGAGATCTATCCCGCACGCGAGAAGCCCATTGAAGGGGTCTCCTCCAAGTCCATCTATGATTTGATGGAGAATAAAAATAAGGTAATGATTGACAAGAGATATTTAATTACTGAATTGGACAATCACAAACTTGACGTGGTAGTAACCATTGGCGCAGGCGATATTGATCGGGAAGTGCCAAAGGTGGCCGAATACATGAAGAACAAGTTCAATCTCAATCATAAAACAAAAAACGAAGATGAGTAGCAGAGAGAAAAAAAACCTATTGGTTTATTCATTTAATGGAGTCGTTATTTTATCCCTCGTCATCTTCTCTGAGGCAAAGAATAATGGTAGGGTCATTGAAGAAGTGGACGTAGATGTTCTGGACCAGGAAGGGATTTTTTTTACCAATGACTTAGAGGTTATCGATCTGATGACCGATAAACAGTCGGATTATGTAATTGGTGTGGAAATGGATAAGCTGGATCCCGGAATTCTGGAGCATCGAGTGGAAATGAACCCTTTTGTTAAGAATGCGGAAGTCTTTCGAGATTTGAAAGGAAATCTTAAAGTAAAAGTTGTTCAAAGCAAGCCCATTGCAAGGATCTTCACCAACGAAAACCAGGACAAATACATAGACACTGATGGAAGAATTCTTCCAGTAAATGCGAGAAATACGGCGCGTGTTCCTTTATTGGAAACTGAATTTGATTTAAGATGGGAGAAAAACATGAACGAATCATCCTTTGGATTACAGGTATTCGAACTGTTAAAATACATAGAGAGAGATGAGTTTTGGAGAGCTCAGATCGCACATATTTTGATAAAAAAAGATGGAGAGATCGAATTATATCCCCAAGTGACCAAGCAAAAAATTGAGTTTGGAAGACCAATAGATTTTGATGAGAAGTTTTCTAAACTCATGACTTTCTACCAAGAGATTCTTCCGATAAAAGGATGGAATAGCTATGAGAGAGTAAATGTAAAATTTAAGAATCAAATTATTTGCGAATGAATAGCGTTGCAAGGCATCGGTCTTTTAGCTGCAAGTTTTTGTCCCCGCCTATTGTGGAAGGGATGATCAATTGGTATTTATTCAAAACTTACTATTTATTACTAGAAACTTATAAATCATGGAAGATCAAATCATCGTTGGATTAGATATAGGTACTACCAAAATATGTGCTATTGTAGGGAAGAAAAATGACTATGGAAAGCTGGAGATCCTTGGGATGGGCAGTGCAGTTTCTGATGGTGTAATAAGAGGCATTGTTACTAATATTGATAAAACGGTAAGAGCGATCGGGAAGGCCATTGCACTGGCCAGTGATCATTCTGGTATTGAAATTAAAGTGGTTAATGTTGGAATTGCAGGTCAGCACATTAAAAGTGCGGTTCATCATGGAGGAATCACTTTAGAGAATCAGGATGATGAAATCAGTATTGAAGATATTGGGCGTCTTACAAGTGATATGCATCGTATTGTCACTCCTCCTGGAAGTGAAATTATTCATGTGATGCCCCAGGACTACATCGTAGATTATGAAGATGGCATCATGGATCCCGTTGGAATGACTGGAGTGAAGCTTGAAGCAGATTTTCATATTATCACTGCCCAAACCAACGCAATTAATAACATCAATAAGTGCGTTAAAAAGGCAGGTTTGAAAATTGAAAACCTTATTTTAGAACCATTAGCATCAAGCTTATCGGTATTAAGTGACGAAGAAAAAGAGGCCGGCGTTTGCTTGGTAGATATCGGTGGAGGCACTACAGATATGGCTGTTTTCTATGACAATATCATTCGCCATACAGCAGTGATACCTTTTGGAGGGAACATTATTACCTCGGACATCAAACAGGGATGTATGGTGATGGAACATCAGGCAGAGATCCTTAAAACCAAGTTTGGTAAAGCTATTGCTGAAGAAGCCTGTCCTAATAAAATCGTTTCCATTCCTGGATTGAGAAACAGATCTTCAAAAGAGATTTCCATTAAAAACCTGGCATATGTGATCGAGGCGAGAATGGAGGAAATCATTGAGCTGGTGCATACCGAAATTATTACCTCAGGATTTCATAAAAAACTAGCTGCTGGCATTGTTGTGACAGGAGGAGGATCTCAACTAACCTACCTAAGCCCGTTGTTTGAGTATATGACAGGGCTTGATACCCGTATTGGATATCCAAACGAGCACTTGGGAAAAAGTAAGGTGGATGCAGCCAAGAGTCCGATGTATGCCACTACCGTAGGCCTGGTGCTCTCTGGTTTTAAAGCAATAGATATTCGTGAGATTCGATACAAAGAGTTTTCGCCAACCAGTGAGAAAAAGAAAGTAAAACAAGGCAATAAGTTTTTTAGCAATATTCTTGAAAAAACCAAAGGCCTTCTCATAGATGATTTTGACGATAAAATGAACTAGTCTCAAATGAATAGTTATGGTAGATAGATTAAAACACAAAAGGAATAGAAAGATTCAAAAGGGAATCTATACCCGTCGCCGGATGAATCGCTCCACCGATGTGGTTATCGCAAATTCCATACGTGTAATTGAAAATAAACGATATCTGGTTGGATAGACGTGGAACAAAAAATGTTGATGGGTTTTATAAAAAACTAGATAGTTATGAGTGGATAGCAGTGATTGCTTAGCGGACTAAAAACTTGAAACTTTTAACTAAAACTTTTAAAATTATGTCAGAAAATACGTATCAATTTGATTTACCCTCACATCATAAATCAATCATAAAGGTTGTGGGTATTGGTGGAGGTGGTAGCAACGCTGTTAATCACATGTACGGTCTTGGTATTAAGGATGTGGAATTTGTGGTTTGTAATACCGATCATCAGGCACTAAAGAGCAGTTCTGTGCCCGTAAAGCTCCAGATAGGAGCTAACCTAACAGGTGGCCTCGGAGCGGGAGCTAATCCCGAAAAGGGAAAACATGCCGCAATGGAAAGCAAAGAAGAAATCCGTGACCTCCTTGCAGTAGATACTAAAATGATTTTCATCACTGCTGGAATGGGAGGTGGTACAGGTACTGGCGCAGCACCCGTTATTGCTCAGGTAGCTCGAGAATTGGATATCCTTACTGTTGGAATTGTCACCGCGCCCTTTGCTTTTGAAGGAAAGAAAAAAATGGCTGCGGCAAATGATGGGATCAAAGAATTAAAAAAATATTGCGATACAGTAATCGTAATCATGAATGATAAGCTCCGTGAAATCTACGGTAATCTTTCCATTAGCGACGCTTTCGCGCAAGCTGATAATATTCTCACCACAGCAGCGAAAGGTATTGCCGAGATCATTACTGTTCCGGGTTACGTGAATGTCGATTTTGAAGACGTAAAAACCGTAATGAAGGAGGCAGGACCAGCGGTTATGGGTTCTGCTAAAACCATAGGCGACCACAGGGCTAGAAGAGCTGCTGAGGAAGCGCTGAATTCTCCGCTCCTCAATCAGCAGGATATTTTCGGGGCGGAAAAAATTCTACTTTCCATTATTTCAGGAGAAGAAGCTGAGCTTCAAATGGATGAACTTACAGATATTACCGATTACATCCAGCAATATGCAGGCGATGAGGCTGAAGTGATCTTCGGTCATGGTGTAGATAGCTCTTTGGGTGAAAACATAAGGGTGACGGTAATCGCTACAGGTTTTGGAGAGGTTGGTGAAAATGGAGAATACGTCATCACCAAAGAAAAAGAAACCAGGATCTTTGATTTGGATTCTCAGAAGGAGATCAGTGAAGAAAAGAAGTACAATACATCAGACTTCATGAACGAACCGGAAAAAGACACTAAATCGGAAGAAACCCTAGACTATGAGTTTAGTTGGTTAAAAAATGAAATCAAAAGAGAGGTAGAGCAAGAAGATCAAAAAGATACGCAAGATAGAGATTCGCTTGATAGAAATGATAGAAAATCTTTTAAGCAGTCTTCTTTCGAGTTTGATTTTACTCAAGGATATGAAGAAGAGGAAGAACTTAATGTGGACGAAATAGAAATTGCAGATGCATTTTCTACAAATTCTCATTCAAAAAAGGTGCGTTTAGCAGAGGAATGTTCCAAACGTGAGCAGCTTTTTGAAGGTAAGAAGTTTGAAATGGCTACGGACGAGTTCAAAGAGCGATTGGACGTCCCAGCTTATGAGCGCAAGAAGATTAAACTTCAAAATACGCCTCATTCTTCAGAGAAAAGTATCTCTAAATACAATTTGAATGACGATAATCAGATTGTAGGCAATAACAAATTTTTGCACGACAATGTCGATTAGTCTGTCGTTCTAAATGTGTGAAAGTATGGTTAACAGTAGGTGTTGATCATACCTGTGCCGGACGGGCTCCGGTATTCTGCCAAAAACCCCTTTCCGTCTTTACAAGATTTGTTTTTTATAATTATTCTCATCTTTGAAAGAAAAAATTTCATTTTAATCCAACTTGGAAGAATATTATTTTAATGAAGGAATAGTCACTAGAGATGAAGGATTCAATAAGATTCCTGTTTTTTGCAAGGTTAGCTTTGTTTTTGGGTTTCGTGTAAGAAGGTTTCATTTACAACCTTGATCATTAAAGAAATGCATGGAGATCTTTGAACATAAGTCACAAAATGGGGAAAGATCATAACCAATCCTTTTACGTATAAAACAAGTATTGCTTTTAAACCGGTTGTTGAAAAAATACTATCATGCGATACGTGCAACAGTGCCATCGATCAGGATTCAAAGTTTTGTAAGTACTGCGGAACAAAAACTGACAATTACCCTGAAGGCAAGAAATGCGAAAAAGAATATACGAACTGAGTATTGAAAGGTATCTGCAAACACTAAAATTTCTATAGTATAGCTTTTAAAGCACCTACTCATTTTAGCTAAACGTCAGAGCAAATAAGTGAGAACTTGCTGACTTTCACTAATGAAATATAATTGTCGAGGGCGCGATGTACCAAACGAAGAAAAGCTTCATTCTAACTTGATTTTGTTGCAAGCATGCGGTAAAATACGTCTTGTTTATGATTGCAATGTTGCCTGACTTTACAGATGCTAGGGGAGAGCGGTGTCTTTCAAGGGGAGCAATTGATGAAGCTGGCTCAATTTCGTATCCTGGATTTGAGAGAGTACTTGTTTCAACCAAGCATAAGGTTCTATTCCGTTGAGCTTGCAGGTAGCAAAGAAGGAATAAAACATGGCTGCTTTTTGAGCGGCTTCGTGAGCGCCGGCAAATAAATAATTTCTTCTTCCCAATGCCAGTGGCCGGATCGCATTCTCAATGGAGATTATTGTCGATGAGATAGTGTTCATTGGTGAGATAGCCGATGAGTCGGGGCCACAGGTTCAAGGTATAGTTGACCACTTTTCCAAGGGCACTTTTAGGCACTACACTTTGCTGCTGCGTATCCAGCCACTGCTTCCACTGCTCCAGGATGGGTGCCGCTTTACTCACTCTCGCTCCGGGTGCGTGATGGCAGCAGCCTTCGCCTCCCGCTCAATGGCGTACAAGGATTGAATCATCGATAATGCATACTCAGCCCGCTTCTGGTCATGGTCCAGCGCTTTTTCAAAATACCTGCGTGCATGCGCCATGCAGGCCAGCAGGGTGATCTCATCTCTTTTGCCTAGGTTATTATATGCGACATACCCGTCCGTCGGCACCACACGCTCATAGTGAATGGGCTGAGTAAGGGCAGGGACCTCGGCTTGGTCTTCAGCGTTCTCTTCAAACAACGAGGTTTGTGCTTGGTCAACAAGAATGAATCGCTCGCTCTTACGACCAAAAATTAACCGTTGAAACTCGGCAAGCTGACGCTTTAGCTCTTCATACTAAGCACGGGGAATAGTGATGGTATCTTCGGTAGTTGCTTTTGCTGTAAGCATGCTTAAAGCTAGACAGAAAGACGGAGAATAACTATAATTATCAGTTATTTATCATAAATAATTTATCTCCCCAACGATAGTAGATAGCTTTGCTCTGTAGATAAGGTAAACATCCGCCCAAGGTAACCCTCACATGCTTTAAAATCCAGAGGTAGTTCCTCGCATGCTTATCTTTTTATAATACCTTAACTGCTTATATTGCCGGTAATGTTGTTTCATTTCCCTGTGGCTTAAAGTATCTTTTTTCAGTGAAGCAATCAGTTTTCAACCAAGCTTTTAAAAGTGCGACCCGCCACCTGGAATGGATCGGAGAACCTCTTGAGTTTTTCCACTAGTTGGCTCAGTAAATGATCGATTTGCAGGAGTAGATAGTAGTTCTTCATCGCATTGATGTTTTTTCTGGCATACCTATCATCTCGAAATTGATCAGGCGTGCCTGCCATTTGCATGGGATGATCAGTCTGAAGATATGGGCAATGTGCTTGGCTAAGCGACATACCAATTAATGAGCAATCTGTGGTAAAACCAGAACAGATACCAGATTTTCTGATATGTAAATAGCAAATATATTCTTTGAAATAGTTACAGCATAAGAAAAACAAATCGATCTTAATAATAATGTAAACAATCTTTTAGATATACAATGAAATTCAGAGGTTTCCTGAAAATCATTTACTAGGAGCCTGTCGGACTTGAGTTCTGATTAGAGATTATAAATTATAGCACAATTTCTATTGTATTGCCCTTAACTATGTTGGTGAGTTTTCCGGACTTTGCATTATGCAGGATATCTTCTTTTTTTGCAATAAGAATAGGGCTGTTCACCCCCTTATCATCCCAATGAGAGGTTGAACATCCTCTTGAGATTGTATGTCGCACATATCAGGGACCATTCACCGTCTACTTGCTGCTCACCTCTAAGGAAAAAGTGCCTGAATCCTACTATCTCTTTTATAATTCCAAATACTGGTTCTGAAGTTTGTTTGCTCTTTTTGTAAAGCTGATGTCCTCAGGGCAATCGCATTTAAAAATTGAGTAGTTTTTCTCTGTATTGACTATTGTAAGCTGCTCGCTGGATTTTCTGTGACTCCGGTATTTTATCGGTGTTTCTTTCGATCAATGTGAGCGTCCTTTCAATGCCACCATGTCTTTGAAGCTGGCACCTTTAGGAACGTCAATGGGTGCAAAAGGCACCCTTGCATACTTGTCACTGATGTATTTAATGAATAGCATTACCAGCACATAGTATTTATACTAACTGGCATCCATACCACCTCTCAACTCATCACAACTTGCCCAAATGGAACTATATAATTCTGATTTCTTTATTGCCACTAACTGTAATAGTTAATATTTAATCTGACAATTTCATCAAATAGAGTTTAACTATAATAAGATTTCAGATTATGAATTTAGAAGAGAAGCTTATCAAGCCAAAGTTAAGTTTGCTTGAATTAGCCCAAGAATTGGGTAATGTAT
>JBCDKO010000066.1:0-20248 GCA_038746525.1 Bacteroidota bacterium | reverse complement strand
TCATCTATTTTCATATGATGACTAAAAAAGAAGCGTTTAATCCCGAAATATTTCGGCTAAACCAAACCAAATTTAAAGAAAAACGAAGTAAAAGCCTTGAACAACAACTGGCTGCCCTAAAGAAGGCTGCTTAAGGTGGGTATAAGGTGGTTAAATAATATCAGGAAAAAAGATCATCTCAAAAGTTGAAAGTGGGTTTTTAAAGGTGCCCTTATGTTTTCTGCTACAAAATACGCAGGAGCCACACACGGTCATTAAGAATACGTTGGCGTGAAAGAGTCCTATCGTACGGGTAATGAGAAAAAATCATTTGATTGAACATCAAGTGCTTGAGATAGGTATCGAGATTTCAATTGCCTTTAAATAGCAGATATGTAAAAGCCAAAAAAGCCAATCCTCCACAACCAGAGAAAATCAATGGAAAGTTATTAGGATCCCCGGCATAAATCTGGCCGGCAAACATGGCTCCTGTCCCTATTCCAATCTCAAGTGCCATGAATAGGGTAGAGAAACCTCTTCCCCTAAATTTATCTGGCGCTAAATCAGCAGCCCAGGCAAAAAGTGCGGGAGAAGAGAGTCCATAACCTGCGCCAAAAATTAAGGCCCCTGTCAAAAGATGAAAAGCATCTTTAGAAAAACCTGTGTAAACTGACCCGATGGTAACGATCCACATAGCAGCCATTAATGTTTTCTTTCTTCCAAACTCATCCGAGAGTCTTCCTCCTAAAACTCGAGAAATGAGAGAGGTAAAAGTGAAATAAGAAAAATAAAGCCCCTTGTTGTCTAGTCCAACGTGTAAACTAAAATCCGGAGTCAAAGTAAGTGTAGTCCCAAATGAGAAAGTAACCAACATCATGACCACAGAAGGGACCAAAACAGTAGGTTCGTAAATATCTGAGCGTTTTATTCTCAACAATCCAAACGAAAATTTTTGCCTATTTTCTACGGTCTCCTTCATTCCGGCAATGACTATTACAGAGAGCAGTGCTACCCCTGCACTGGTGTAAAACAAGACTTCAGTAGAATAGTGCTTTCCAATTTCACCCCCGATAGCCGCACCTGCGCCCATCCCTGTCATACCGAAAAAACTTAAAATACCCATCCCCTCTCCTACTCTATTTAAGGGGACTATGTCTGCCACGTAGGCAGCAGTTCCGGTCGGTTTAAATCCCGTTGAAAAACCATGGATTAACCTGATAAATAAAAAAAGATAAATATTCAGAAAGAATGGATAAAAAAGAGAGACAATCGCTGTTATTGCGGCTCCAAAGATCATAACAGGAATTCGTCCCCACGTATCCGTAAGCTTTCCGCTGAATGGGCGGGAAATAAGTGCAGTTAAGGTAAACAAGGTGATATGCAAACCTATGTAATCCTCTCCGCCAAAAGATCGCATAAAGTCTGGTAGTTCTGGTAATACCATATTAAATGAACCAAAAAAAAGAAATGAACTAATGGAGAGCAACCAGAAGTTCAATGAGTATCTTTTCATTGAAATCTATCTATTGATTTACTCCTTTTGGTGCAGTAAATATGCTTTTATATAATCATTTAGGTCTCCGTCCAAAACGTTTTGCACGTCGGTACGCTCATGACCTGTCCTGGCATCTTTAATGAGCTTATATGGATGAAGTACATAATTACGAATCTGGGATCCGAAATCAATGGCTTTTTTTCCTGCTTCCACTTTATCTCTCTCCTTATTTCTCTTTTCGATTTCCATTTGATAGAGCTGAGATTTTAGCATCTGCATAGCACGTTCCCTATTTGCCAACTGTGATCTTTCTACCTGGCATACTACTACAATGCCGGTAGGAAGGTGGGTCAACTGCACTTTGGTTTCTACCTTATTCACATTTTGACCTCCTGCTCCTCCTGAGCGAGCAGTTTGCATTTCGATTTCATTAGGATGGATTTGAATTTTAATAGAGTCATCAACAACCGGATACACGTAAACAGAGGCAAATGAAGTATGCCTGCGACCGCCACTATCGAATGGAGAAACCCTAACTAATCGATGGACGCCATTTTCAGATTTAAGATAACCGTAGGCCATTGAACCATCAAACTCCAGGGTTACCGATTTAACTCCAGCGACATCGCCTGCCTGATAGTCCATTTCCTTTACCTTATATCCTTTCGCCTCTCCCCACATGATATACATACGCATAAGAATACTGGCCCAATCATTACTTTCTGTGCCTCCAGCTCCGGGAGTTATTTGAAGCATACAGGAAAGTTGGTCTTCTTCCTCACTCAACATTTTTTTTAGCTCAAGCTCTTCCAAAAACACTAAAGATGATGTGTATGCCTCACCCACTTCATCATCTGATGCCTCCCCGGACTGTGCAAACTCAAAAAGTGTCTCTACATCACCCAATGAAGTTTCCACCTCTTCGAAGCTCTTGGTCCAGGTTTTGAGACTCTGGATTTTTTTCATGGTTTTTTCAGCTTCTTCAGGATTCATCCAAAAGTCTGGTTGAGCGGTAACCAATTCTAATTCTTCGAGATTTTTTTTTCGGTGATCATAGTCAAAGATACCCCCTTAAGGCATTAACGCGAGCCTTTAAATCTTTCAGTTCTTCGATAGTCATTAATGTTTCAAAAAAAATTCTGGAATGGCGAAAGATAGGAAAGGAAATCTACTACTTATATCTTCCTAATCCAACCGTATCTATCCTCTACCTCTCCAAGTTTGATCTTTGTAATGGTCTCAAGAATACGATTAGAAATTGGCCTATTTTCAACGGGCGATAATTCATAATCTTCATCCTCATGACCTATTGTTTTAATATGAGATATGGTTGCTGCAGTACCAATACCAAACGCCTCACTTAACGTGCCATTATGAATAGCGTCGATAATTTCTTCCACTTTAATAGGTCTTTCCTCTACGTTTATCCCCCATTCTTTGGCGAGAACAAGTGCACTATCCCTCGTAATTCCTGGTAAAATAGAATCGCTGGTTGGGGGAGTAAGTAATGTATCATTAATCACCAGCATAAGATTCATAGTTCCAGACTCCTCAATGTATTGATGATTTTTACTATCTGTCCAAATTAATTGATGATAACCTTCTTCGTTTGCCTTTTTAGCAGGGTAAAGGGATGCCGCATAATTTCCAGCAGTTTTCGCTGCGCCTACTCCACCTTGAGCGGCTCTGGTAAAATGCTCCTCAATTTTTACTTTAACCGGCTCACTATAGTAACCACCAACAGGTCCGGTGATTACCACGAACTTATAGGTTTCTGACGCACCAACTCCAAGAAATGGGTCATTGGCAAACTGAAAAGGCCTGATATAAAGTGAAGTCCCAGGGTTATCCGGTACCCAATCTTTATCGATAGAGATCAGTTGTTCAATTGCTTCCAGGAATAATTCTTCAGGTACAGGCGGCATACACATCCGCTCCGCACTTTTCATTAATCGCTTGGCGTTGGCATCCGCTCGGAAAAGAAGAATTTCTCCATCCTTACTTTTATGTGCTTTGAGTCCCTCAAAGATACTTTGGCCATAGTGAAGTGTAGCATTTGCTGGACTAATGGTGAAGTCCTGATATGCCGTAACCTTTAGATCCTGCCATTCACCATCACGATAGTTTGCCTCAAACATATGATCTGAAAAAGTTTTACCAAATGACAGTTGGTCAAAATTGGTTGAAGAAAGCTTTGAGGAAGAAGTCTTCTCTATTTTTATATCTATTGTTTCTATCATGACTATGAAAGATTATAAGTTAAAAAGAATTAATCTCTATCAGGAGACCAAGGTATTTCAGTAGTATTTAGAATTACACCTACAACACGAGCAAAGATGAACAAATAATCAGACAATCTGTTTATGAATTGCAAAATCACCTGGTCTACTTCTTTACTATTTGATAAAGCTACAATTGAGCGTTCGGTTCTTCTGCATACTGTTCTGCAAACATGTGCTAGTGATACCGAAGTATGCCCTCCGGGTAAAATAAAATTCTTGAGTGGAGGAACTTCTGATTCATATTCGTCAATCCATACTTCCAGATGGCGTACTTCATTTTTAGAGATTTTTGGTAGTTCAAATCCTTTAAAACCTTCATCTGCGGCTAGTGTACTTCCAATAGTAAATAAATGCTTCTGAATCCAGTAAAGTTGTTGTTTGAAACGATTTTCAACGGATTCCTGATCTTTTAATTGACCAATGAATGCATTAAGTTCATCTACATTGCCATACGCCTCAATTCTCAGATCAGCCTTGGATACCTTTTTACCCCCTAACAAAGAAGTTTCTCCTTTATCTCCGGTTTTTGTATACAGTTTAACACTCATGCAGGTATCCCTGTGGTTCTAATATTTTTATTGATTTCGTCTTTTTCTATTAGTCCATCTCTTAGACGAATGATTCTATGAGAATACTCCGCAATGTCCTCCTCATGAGTAACCATGATGATGGTATTTTCTTTCTCATGAAGTTCTTGAAACAAGTCCATGATATCATAAGAGGTTTTTGAATCGAGGTTTCCTGTGGGCTCATCTGCTAGTATGATACTCGGGTCATTTACAAGTGCTCTGGCAATAGCAACCCTTTGTCTCTGACCTCCTGAAAGTTCGTTAGGTTTATGATATGCTCTATCGTCTAACCGGACTCCTGCTAATGCGCTTAATGCCTTTTCTTTTCTTTCCTCAGACCCATACCCAGCATAAATTAAAGGTAGAGCAACATTTTCTAATGCGGATGCTCGTGGAAGTAAATTAAATGTTTGAAAAACAAACCCAATCTCCTTATTTCTGATTTCTGCTAATTCATTCTCAGTAAGATCGCTTACATCGTTATCATTTAATACGTAGGTTCCGTCAGTGGGGGTGTCTAAACATCCTATAATGTTCATCAAGGTTGACTTGCCAGATCCGGATGGCCCCATGAATGCTACATATTCTCCCTTTTCGATAGTAATAGAAATGGATTTTAATGCCATGATGACTTCACTACCCATGACATACTTTTTAGATATTCCAGATGTGGATATAATGCTCATATTGCGCTTTTTATTTATGGCTAATGTAATGAATTCAAAGACAGATGAACAACAAACGGTCTACACGTTTTTAGATAGTTTTGGTTGGATAAAAGTTACTTTTAGTATGACTCTTTTATTGATTTTTTTGTATTTCACTCAGCTTTCTGGTTGGGAGCTATTATCTTCAGTTGAGATAGAAAAAAGCTATGATAAGTTCTTAGGCATTGAAATTGATCAACCAAACTTTTCAAAACAGCTTAAATCATATGATGGAAAACTGCTGACTCTTGAAGGATTCATCATTCCACTACAACAGGATGGCGATCAGGATTATTTTGTTTTGTCTCGCTTCCCTTATCAGTCTTGCTTCTTTTGTGGTGGAGCCGGGCCGGAAACTGTGGTGGAAGTCTACTCAAATAGAGAATTCCGGCATACAGATGAGCGTGTAAGCGTAACAGGTATTTTACGATTAAACAAGGATAATCCACTTCATCTATTTTACATATTAGAAGATTGCACTGTAGAAAATCGCTAACCCATGGATAAAGAGAGCTTTTTTCAAAATGTCTATGAAGTTGTAAAGTTAATTCCCAGAGGTAGAGTGACCACTTATGGAGCCATTGCTCAATACCTAGGAGTAAAAAGTTCTGCTCGTGTTGTAGGTTGGGCTATGAACGGAGCTGTTTCTATTCATGGTGTGCCCGCCCACAGGGTCGTCAATCGAGTTGGGGTACTTACAGGGAGCAATCATTTTGCCACTCCAACCCTTATGCAAGAGCTTCTTGAGAAGGAGGGTGTAATGGTTAAGAAAAATCAGATTGTCAATTTTGAAAAGTGTTTTTGGGATCCAATGAAAGAATTAGGCATTTGAATAGTTGCAAAATAAGTGGTGTCACACTCACTTCTTAATAAAAAACAAGGATATGAACGTGATCAACCCGTTTAAAATCAATAGCTCAAATCCAAATTTGTAGCCACCAAAAAGTACTTCCGAATTGGTATTGATAACATAGCTGATCAATGGCGATAGGAGGCTAATCAATGGAACAACCTGATCTTTAACTTTCCAATTTGTAAATATTCCGAAGGCAAATAACCCTAAAAGAGGACCATAAGTATAGCTCGCTGCATTAAAAATTGAATTAATCACACTTTCTTTATTGATGATTTGGAAAATAAGAATGACAAAAAACAAAACCATTGAGAAAACAAAATGAATACTTATCCTCAGCTTTTTTCTCTGCTCAAAGTTTTCCTTCCTAAATCCTAAAAAATCAACGCAAAAAGAAGTGGTAAGCGCGGTAAGCGCCGAGTCTGCACTACTGTAAGCAGCTGCAGTGATACCCAACAAAAAAGTAATGCTTCCTAAAAAGGAGAATTCATTAACAGCAAGTATTGGAAACAGATTATCCGTACGCTTTGGGAGTACAATTCCTCTAATCTCTGCATACTGATAGAGCAATACGCCAAGACTCAAAAACAGAAAATTAACGATAACAAGAATTACACAAAACCAGAATATATTCTTTTGGGCTTCTCCAATATTTTTACAGGTAAGATTCTTTTGCATCATATCCTGATCTAAACCGGTCATTACAATTGCAATAAATGCTCCACTAAAAAACTGTTTAAAGAAATTTCTCTCACTTTGCCATTCCCAATTGAAGATAGCAGATCGCTCATCCTGAAATAAATTATAAGATAATTCTGTCCAAGTCCATAGAAGCTCATCTTTAATCAAAAAAATACTCACCATCACAGCCAATAGCATAAATGTGGTCTGCAAGGTATCTGTCCACACAATGGTTTTGATTCCTCCGTGAAAGGTGTAAAGCCAGATTAGGATGATTGTTGCTAATACAGAAACCCAAAAGGGTAGTTTGAACGCATCGAAAAATGCAATTTGAAGCACACCAGCGACCAGAAACAAACGAAAGCTGGCACCAATGATTCTACTTAATAAAAAGAAAAAAGCCCCTGTTTTGTAAGACCAAAAACCGAAACGTAATTCCAAATAGGTATAAATTGAAACCAGATCCAGTCGATAATATAACGGTAGCAATACTTTGGCAATCACCCAGTAACCAACCAAATATCCAAGTACTACTTGAAAATAATAAAAATTGGAGTTGCCCACCTCCCCCGGAACACTGATGAATGTGACCCCGGAAAGCGAGGCACCAATCATACCAAAAGCCACTAAATACCACTTTGAGGATCGATTGGCAGTATAGAAATCAGTGGATGCTCTTTTTCTTGATGTAACAAATGCAATTAAAATCAACAGCCCGAAATAGCTGATTATGATGATGCCGAAAAAGGAGGGATTCATTACAGCGGGTTTTAACCAAACTGCAAATTACTAAGTGAGTTTCTTAATTAGCAATTATTACTTTTGCAAAAAGCAGTGATTATGGATGTTGATTTTGATATTCAGGAGGACGTATCAGTTAGTAAAGATATCGGAGAAGAGTACATAAGAGATCTGATGGTTTACAATGACGATTTTAATACGTTTGAGCATGTCATTAGTACCTTAATGAAAGTGTGCAAGCATGATATTCATCAAGCTGAGCAATGTACTTATCTCATTCATTTCAAAGGAAAGTGTTCAGTGAAAAAAGGGATGTATGAAGAGCTAAAACCTATGAGAGAAGGTATCTCTTCCGCAGGTATAAAAGCAGCTATCGTTTAAAATGGATTATCCTTCTCGGCTTGTGGAAAAAGCTGTTGAGGAGATCTCCAAGCTTCCTGGAATAGGGAAAAAGACCGCCCTCCGCCTGGCCCTTCATTTATTAAAGCAGCCTGAAGATATCACCAATGATCTGGCAATTTCACTAAAGGATCTTAGAGAAAAAATCAAATATTGTAATACATGTCATATAATTGCTGATACGGAAGAATGCACGTGTCAAAATGCTTACAGAGATACTTCCGTGATTTGTGTAGTGGAAGATACGCCAGATGTATTAGCTATTAGAAATA
The DNA here is from genome assembly GCA_038746525.1 of Bacteroidota bacterium. Taxonomy (GTDB): domain Bacteria; phylum Bacteroidota; class Bacteroidia; order Cytophagales; family Cyclobacteriaceae; genus Ekhidna. The sequence continues at coordinate 12,270 of JBCDKO010000066.1, read as the reverse complement.
CCGGACAGTTCAATGGATTATTTCATGTCTTAGGTGGACGGATATCTCCTATGGATGGAATAGGACCGGAAGATGTTAATATTGATTCATTGGTCAGGAGAATAAGAGCAGATAATCAAATAAAGGAAATTATTCTGGCTCTTAGTGCTACCATGGAAGGTGATACTACCTCCTTTTACATTACTAAACTGCTAAAAAACGATAATTTGAAAGTAACGACCATTGCAAGAGGAATTCCTGTTGGTAGTGAGTTGGAATTTGCGGATGAAGTTACGTTAGGAAGAAGTATTGCTACACGTATTTTGTTCGATCAGGATTGATCTTATCCTGTATTTTCCGAAAAAATCCGATTTGGAATCAGTATTTACATATTCGCTAACATGTAATTGATCTTGTTATTAATTTCTCAGTGGTTTGGAATGAAATTATGATAAAGTCTTTCGTTGAAATCAGCATTTGGATTAATCCTTTCTACGTCTAGGCCAAATGATGCTGTTGGATAACAGAATTGAAATCCCAAAAGCCATGACCAAGTAAACGTATCGTGTGTTTCCTTCATTATAGGTTTTAATGGTATACCAAATACTTAGAAATAGGGTAACAATTATTCCTGCAAATGCAAGAAAGCGCAACGTTTTGATACTCATTTAGTAAATATATATTTCTGAGTTATTCCTGCCTCAAGATACATTTGTGACTATGGAAGATTTCATTGAATTTTTATATTCCCGATTTCTTTTGAGTGAAGGAGTTTCTATTGATACCAGAACGATCCAGAAAGATCATCTTTTTTTTGCCATAAACGGACCAAATTTCAATGCAAACCAATTTGCTGAGCAAGCACTGGAAAAAGGCGCATCTTACGCAGTAGTTGATGAAGAAGCCTATGTTACCAACGATCGAATCATCTTAACGGAAAATGGGCTGCAGGCGCTACAGGAATTGGCTACTTTTCATAGATCAAGGTTTAAAAAGCCCGTTATTGGAATCACTGGCTCTAACGGAAAAACAACGACTAAAGAACTGATAGCACGGGTATTGGCAAAAAAGTATATCGTGCATGCGACTAAGGGCAACTACAATAATCACATTGGTGTACCGCTGACTTTGTTGCACATTCATCCACAAGTAGAAATTGCTATCATAGAGATGGGGGCAAATCATGTTGGGGAAATTGCCAGTTACTGCAGGATGGCCAAACCTACCCATGGGTTAATCACAAACATTGGAAGAGCTCATACCGAGACCTTTGGTGGGATAGAAGGGGTCATCAGAGGAAAGAGCGAATTGTTTGATTTTCTCAAGAAAACCAATGGGGTAACTTTTATCAACAACCAGGACTCGGTACTCTCTAATATGGCCAAGCGTTTCAATACTTCTATCCTATATCCTGATTCGAAATTCAAATTAACTGGCTCATCGCCTTCTCTAAAAGTAAAACTGGGAGAAAAAGAAGTTCAAACCAGTATGATTGGTAGATATAATTTCGTCAATATGGCAGCAGCAGTCATAGTAGGTCAATTTTTTGACGTGGATGAGGATCATATATTAAGTGCTATAAGTACTTACAAGCCGGACAATGCTAGGTCAGAGATGATAAAAAGAGGCTCCAATACCATCATCCTGGATGCCTATAACGCCAACCCGGATTCTATGAAAGTTGCACTTGAAAACCTGGCGAATCAAGAAGGGAAAAAGGTGGCCATTTTAGGAGATATGAATGAACTCGAAAATCCTGAAAAAGATCACGAAGAAATACTTAGTTATGCAGATGAGCTAGATATTGACGCTGTATTTACAATAGGCAGCAAAATGGGTGTAGTAGCCGATCCCAAAAATCATTTTGACTCCAAGGCTGAACTAGAAAAAGAACTAGAAAAAAGAAATTTTTCGGATACTACTGTCCTTTTAAAGGCATCTCGTTCGATTGATCTAGAAACAATACTTAAAAGCATTTAGCTACTATGGATTTACAATTTTCATTAGAATTCTTAAAAGACTTAGCCAGAAACAACCATAAAGAATGGATGGATGATAACAAAAAGAGATATTTGGAGGCAAAAGAAAACGTAATAGAACTTGTCACGGAAATACTCTCAAAAACAAGTAGCTTTGACTTATCTCTTTCGTCGATTGAACCCAAAAAAGCTCTTTTTAGGATCAACAGAGATATACGCTTCAGTAAAAATAAAGACCCCTATAAAACTAATTTTGGTGCTTTTTTGGTGGAAGGTGGAAAGAAATCTGGCAAGCCTGGATATTATATGCACATTCAGCCTGGAAATAATTTTTTGGGTGGTGGAATTTATCAACCTTCCAGTGAGGTTCTTTCAAAAGTAAGGCAAGAAATAGACTATAATGGAAAAGAGTTAAAGCAGATTATTAATAGTAAGAAATTTAAGCAAACGTATAGCGAGCCCCATACTGCGGATCAATTGAAAACCGCTCCTAAAGGATATGCTAAAGATCACGAACATCTGGAACTACTTCAGCTAAAACATTACGTCTATATGAGATCTGCTACCGACCAAGAAGTAGTTTCTTCTCAGTTTTCAGAAAAGGTAACTCATGATTTCAAAGTATTGTATCCTTTTAATCAATTCTTAAGGAAATCTTTAGATTAAAAAACCAAAAAAGAGGCTTGCAGATATTTCAAAGCAATCTAAATTTACAACCTTTTAAGAAAGGGCGCTTAGCTCAGTTGGTTCAGAGCACCTCGTTTACACCGAGGGGGTCGGGGGTTCGAATCCCTCAGCGCCCACATATACCTTTATAGAAAAGAATCAGCGGTTTTTCTTTCGATATAGATATCTCCTTAGGCAACTATTTGATTGAAAACTGAACTTCAGTTTGATCCCAAGCCATCACCACGTTGCCACTATCTTCGATATCTATGGTAAAAACTTCCACCATATCGTCTGTTTGAGTGGATGGAACATTCACCCTTAGTACGTCTTTATCTTTATCATATTCATAAGCACCCCAACCATCCCATTTTTCGTTAAAAATGATCGTCCATTCACTTTTTTCCGGGATAGTGAATAACCCATACTTCCCAGCTGCCAGTTTCTTTCCTTCTATTTCTACTTCCTTTGAAACTTCTATCCAAGAACTCTCATTCGCACCTGTTCTCCATACTTTTCCATACTTTTCCAAGCCTCCAAATATCTCTCTGCCTCTTTTAGATGGACGGCTGTAATCAATGGTAATATCTGCTCCATTTATGGACTTGGATACCTGTGCTGGTGGACTAGGTCGCTTGCTCTTATCCATTTGAGCTACGCTAGAAAAGGTTAAAAGCATTGCTGCGGTTAGTAATGTTAATACGGTTAAGTTTCTTGTTGATTTCATTCAATTTGATTTTTTTAGTTATCTCAATACCCACGATTTTCAACGCTTTTTGTTGTAAATTAAAAAGTGAAGAAATTCATTGCTTTTCCTATCTTAATAAAAATGGATTTGAGATAAAATAGATCAACGAGAATCTAAAAGCCAACAGTAAACGATGACCATTGAAGAAGCGCAAAAGAGAATAGACCAGTGGATTAACACAACGGGGGTCCGATATTTCAACGAATTAACCAATATGGCTATCCTAACAGAAGAAGTGGGTGAGCTCGCGAGGATCATGGCCAGAACCTACGGAGAGCAGTCTTTCAAAGAATCCGATAAGCAAGGAGACCTTGCTGATGAAATGGCCGACGTACTTTGGGTGCTGATTTGCTTAGCCAACCAGACTGGGATAAATCTTACGGATGCGCTAAATAAAAACCTGGAAAAGAAAAACATCAGAGATGCTACTCGTCATCAAGAAAACAAAAAACTAAAATGAAACTTTTTTAACAAAACCTGAAAGAATCATTCATGCTATTTATCTATTTACCATGTTAAAGTATGCGTGTTTGATCTTTGCTTTGTCCTTCTTCTAGTAGATCGATTTTTTCATAGCAGAAGATTTTTCACGTCTAGTGATCTAACTGTTTTAGAAACGTTTTTTCTGTTTTTCGTAGAATTTTCCTGTTGTAATATAAGACAAATGGGATAATTACAACAGTAGAAACTGGAACTTAAATCCAGCCTGTTTTAACTTATTACCAACTCTCCATCGACTAACTTGGGTACGATCCGATACTCGTTCTCAGTCATGCAGAATTTCAGATCATTTTCTAAACCGAAGCGCTTCAGACGTTGAGCATGACAAGATTGCAAAGCGGCGCCTAACAGATTTTCATGATTGGCTATGAAAAGATGGTGGGCAAGCACTGCAGAATCTCCCGAAAGTTTTAACTCTTCGACGCATTCATCTATCAAGGCGCCCGCAAACAATACATCTTCCAAATTGGGGGTGCCTCTCCAACCAGCGCAGTGAATCACAATATTGAGAGGCAGGTCTAAAATGCATTCTGTAATTGCTTCCAGGTTCAGAAATGCACCGATAAAAATCGCTGCTGCTCCTTTTGATTTTATGATCGCCTGAGAACCATTTGTCGTAGATATCGCTATTTTTTTACTCGAAACTCTTTCTTCCAGGTATTCATAAGGTGAATTCCCAATGTCGAAACCATCTACTTTCTGACCTCCCCGCTCACCTGCCATTAGGTATCCTTTTTTTCCAAGAGCTAACGTTTCATCAATCTCCCCAACCGGACGAATAGCTTTGACACCGTTGGCTAATCCAGTGACGATGCATGAGGTAGCCCGAAAAACATCTACCACCACCACACCCTTTTCCTTAAGATCATGCTGGTGGATCAATTCCTGAGTAAGGCAAACTTCTATTGTTCTCATTTTACGAATGGAGGCTTTACTAATTGAGCTTTTAGGTTTTTTCCTCTGATGTTTATATAGACCTCACTTTTAAACAAGCTGAATTCCTTCTTTATATATCCCATTCCTATTCCTTTATTTAAAGAAGGGGACATGGTACCTGAAGTTACTTCCCCTATTTTATCTCCACCTGCATTTTTTATGTCATATCCTTGACGAGGAATTCCTCGATCGATCATTTCAAAACCTATTAATTTCTTCTCCACTCCTTTTTCTTTTTGGTTTTGCAATTGTTCTGAATAGACGAAATTTTTTGTGAACTTAGTTACCCAGCCGAGGCCTGCTTCCAGAGGAGATGTAGCATCTGTGATATCATTTCCGTAGAGGCAAAATCCTTTTTCTAATCTTAGGGTGTCTCTTGCTCCCAGGCCTATTGGCTTAATGCCAAACTCAGCTCCGGCTTCAAAAATTTGATTCCAAACCTCTTCTGCATCATCTTTTTTAATGTATAACTCAAACCCACCTGAACCGGTATATCCTGTAGCAGAAATGATCATTTCTTTTCTTGCTAGTTCATCTTTCACAAAAGTATAGAATGCAACATCCGAAAGGTTTACATCTGTCAATTTCTGCAATGTTTCTACTGATTTTGGACCCTGAACGGCTAGCAAAACAATATCATCCGAAATGTTCTCCATTTCCGCATCCCATCTATTCTGGGATACAATCCATTTCCAATCCTTTTCAATATTAGAGGCATTTACCACTAACATGTATTCTTCATCGTCCAACTTATATATTAGCAAATCATCCACAATGCCTCCCGTAACATTGGGCAAACATGAATACTGAGCCTGACCGGTTGACAATTTAGAAGCATCGTTGCTAGAGATCCACTGTATCAACTCAAGAGCATGTGGCCCTCCAATCATAAATTCGCCCATATGGGATACATCAAATACACCCACCCCTTTTCTTACCGTTAAGTGTTCTTCTTTATCTGAGGAGTATCGAACAGGCATATTGAAACCAGCAAAGGAAACCATTTTGGCACCAAGGCTTTCATGTAGATCATTAAGCGGTATTTTTTTTACTTCCATGGGTTAATTAACTTATTTTCAATCCGATCGGACAATGATCCGATCCATTATATTCGTTATAAATTAGTGCATCTTCAATTCGATGCTTGAGCTTTTCACTTGCTAGAAAATAATCAATCCTCCATCCGACATTTCTTTCTCTAGCTCTGTATTTGTAATTCCACCATGAGTACTTTATTTCCTCTGGATATTTGGATCTAAAGGTATCGATGTATCCTTCATTCAACAAAGCTTCCAATCCATCTATTTCGGTTTGCGTAAATCCTGATGCTTTATTGTAATTTTCCTTTGCTCGCGCAATATCAATCTCTGTATGTGCCACATTAAGGTCCCCACAAATAATTACCGGTTTCTTTTCTTCTAAACCTATAATGTATTCTCTAAAAGCCTGATCCCATTGTTCTCGGTAATCAAGTCTTTTCATTCCTTCACCTGAATTTGGAGTGTATACTGTAACCACAAAAAAATAATCAAGTTCTGCAGCGATTATTCTTCCTTCCTGATCAAATTCTTCAATACCCATATCGTAAAAAACTTCAATGATCTTTTTCTTAGAAAGTATCGCAGTACCCGAATATCCTTTTCGAGCTTTGGAAGAGTTTACAACTATTTCGTATGCTGGTAGCAATTGAAGCGCTGTTTTCACATCTTCAGGCTGTCCCTTCGTCTCTTGTAGGCAAAGTATATCCGGATCCATTTCTTTTACATCTTTAATAAAATCTTTCTTCACAATGGCGCGGATGCCGTTCACATTCCAAGACACTAGATGAATTTGAGGCATAAAACTTTGGTATTGTTACTGTTAAATTTGAAGTGATATATAACCTTTAAAGCAAAGCACAAAAAAAGGAAAAACATCCTATACAAAAAGAGCAAATCCCGTGGCTTTTAGATTTTATTGACGTTTAAGCCAAGCTTAATCCAGCACTGAAACAGCTTATTAGATAGAAGCTCAAAAAGAAATTAAAATCTGTGAAAAAAACCATAATCTTACAAAAAGATAAGATCCCAATGACGTTTTCACCTTAAAAAAATCCATAACCTTGACTTAGCCTACTTTCGCTCCATTCATGGTCTCTCTTTGAGGTTTTAAAAGTAATACTTGCTTTTTTTCATTATATGCTCCCATTATCAGGCATTCACTTACAAAAGGACCTATTTTCTTCGGTGGAAAATTGATTACAGCAATGATCTGCTCATTTTTAAGTCTTTTTTTATTGTAAAGCTCTGTGATTTGAGCTGAGCTTTTTTTTATGCCGATTTCAGGACCAAAATCGATCGTAAGTATATAAGCTGGTTTCTTTGCCTCGGGAAATTCTTCTGCTTTTATGATTGTTCCAACACGCATATCTACTTTCTCGAAATCACTCCATTTGATCATAATTGGTATTTTTTAAGATTTTAGAATCTTCTGAAAAATTCACTTTTCAGTCTGTAAGGCTCGGTCCAACCCTTTGTTATTCAAAATTTGCAAGTTTCATATTCGCGGTGTATTCGGTTTTAAAATTCAGAAAGCCTTGACCTGAACCAAAAATAAGTTTACAAAGGTTTTTTAATCTGCTTTCATAATAGTTATTTGTTTTACAAATTAAATCTACTTTCGTTTGAAATCGCCACTACTTTCTCTACATATAGCTTATTCATTATTTCAAGCGATTTTTCAATACACTTGTCACGATTGACTGGACAGAGGCTTGCTTCAGGTGGATATTTGAAGAAGACCATAGCGTTCCTACTTTATTGTTTCTTAATGATTCTGATAAACTTGAGGTATGAATAGGAGTTTTTAAATAAAATAATTGAACTAGGCTCTTAATAAATAGGGCCTGCTGAGAAACGTTTTTTCAATTCAAAAAACACGTTTATGTGGTCAAAAGATACTGTTTAGTAAATTTCTTTTTCAATAGGTGCAAGGGTTTCGAGCAGATGCTTACATTTTCGGTGCACTGAAAAAGCTCGATTTCGAGATTTTTCAACTAGTCACAGGTACATCAGCTACGTCGTTCGCTGCGGATCGAAGTATAAGCATACATCTTCACCTTGCTGACTAGTATCTGATACACCTGTGACTTCTCAGCAAGCCCTAACTAGGCAAAAGAGATGAGATCACCCTGCTGGCCTGCATGCACATGCACGCAGGTATTTTGAGAAAGCGCTGGACCATGACCAGAAGCGGGCTACCTATGCATTATCGGTGATTCAATCCTTGTACGCCATCGAGCGGGAGGTGAAAGTCGCTGTCATCACGCACCCGGAGCGAGTGAGTAAAAGCAGAAGCCATCCTGGAGCAGTGGAAGCAGTGGCTGGATACGCAGCAGCAAAGTGTAGTGCCTAAAAGTGCCCTTGGAAAAGCGGTCAACTATACCTTGAACCTGTGGCCCCGACTCATCGGCTATCTCACCAATGAACACTATCTCATCGACAATAATCTCCATTGAGAATGCGATCCGGCCACTGGCATTGGGAAGAAAAATTACTTGTTTGCCGGCGCTCACGAAGCCGCTCAGAAAGCAGCCATGTTTTATTCCTTCTTTGCTACTTGCAAGCTCAACGGAATAGAACCTTATGCCTGGTTGAAACAAGTACTCTCTCAAATCCAGGATACAACATTGAGCCAGCTTCATCAATTGCTCCCCTTGAAAGACATTGCACTCCCTCAACATCTGCAAATTCAGGCAACATTGCAATCATAAACAAGACGTATTTTACCGCATGCTTACCTATATTCGAATATTACAATCATTTAAAACCAGAAGATTCACATGATAAAACTTCCGGTTTATGAAACTGGAAAAGCGAGAATTTTCAGAAATCAACGATTTTTAGTCCCTAAAAAACCAAACAGGAACTCGGGCAAAATCTTCCTTGATCAAAGAATCCGAGGAGTTTATATACTTCTTTCTGATTTCTATAACATTCTCTCCATTTTTAAAATCACGAGTAGAAATGGTTGTCAGTATACCTTTTTGGTCTTTTGCAGGATGACGAGCAAAGTAGTACTTCAGGTCATTGCAGACAGAGTCATTGACAAATACTTCATATAATTCACTCAAGCAACGTAGCAAGATTTCTTTGTCTTCTTCTTCAAAATTTTCAGGTCTGATTTGTATTCCATTTTCAAAACTAAATTTTAGCACATGGTTAATACCTTCATTTTTTATCGGTTCGAAGTCAGGACAATTGCTATTAATCTGAAAATTATCATCAGAATCATATCTAATAAATAACCCGATATATGGTTCCATACTAAATCTTGACTCTACACTTACCTTAGTAACATAATCTGATTCCGACCTCCTATCATCGTAATAGTTGTTTTCAAGGGAAAATTTGTCTTCATCTGCAGGAAAAAATATGTGCTGGTCGAATCGAAAGAGTAATAAATAAAGCAATACGCATAGAGAAAAAGTCAAAAAGGTCCGGGTCCTCTTTTTTGAATATTTACTGATTAGGTTATAGTAAATGCTACGTGAAATGAAGCTAAGTGTGATGATACTGTAGAATCGATAGATGGGGTAATAGATTGTGCTAAGTATCCTGAATTTTTTAAAGAAACCAAGGGTGAAGAAGTCGATCATGTAGATCATCCCTGTAAGAAGAAGTATGGTCAAAATAATATACGCAACCCCAATGATCACGCCATCTAGACTTGGGCCAGCTAATTCAAGAGCGATGAAGAAAAAGGCGTTGACAACTCCAATAAATAATAAATACAAACCAAAGGAGATGATGGTGAAAATAATAAGGAAGGATACCGAAAAAATAATGCTGCTGATTTCGTCAAGTTTAACTACCAATCGGTCAAGACCTATGAGTCTTTTTTCAAACTTTTTTTGGAAAAAATCAGAATAATTAAGTGTCTTTAAATCTATGGAAGGATTCACTGATCTTAATCCAATGGCGCCTATCCAGAAACCACGAAGCAACAAATGAATAATTAAAAAAACCGTGAGAACCCAAATAGACAGCAGAGTAAGATTGAGAAAACTAAGGATCACTCCGGTAGATTCGGAGTATTTATAATTAAAGGCATTTACCAGCTCACTGAAATTTTCACTAGCCGCTACAAGTAAAAAAATAGTAAATGCGGAGACAAGCAGTTCAAGTTGCCAGCTTTCTCTTTCTAGTTTTTTGAGCCATTGCTTTATTTGTTCTTTGGTTCCTTCGTTCATGTAAGTAAGATTAAGACCTAATCTCAAAGATGCGCTGAAAAAGAAAGACTTTGATGTTAAAGCAGTTCATGCTAACGTCCATGTATAAGACGTGTGCTCACACCTGGTTAATTTTTGTAAATAGTGAAACCTAGCTCTTCGAGATTATCAATCTCGAAGCATGATCACTGAATGCATCATTCTGATTATGCTATGTTAGTGCTTCTTTTCGAACGATATAAAAATCACTGTCCTAATAAATAAGTATTCTTTCTCTCTTTCTACGATGATTTTTTTCTGGTAAATACATCTGCCTATTAACGTCAGAAATCCTGACTCGACCCCTTAAATTCTCTAAAAATAGGTGTGTCTTGTAAATCTATTTGTCGTGATCTTGCATCATTTTAAGTTCAAAAACATCTATTATAGTTTAAAAGAGAAATTTCCGTCAGTCATTATAGTGTTTTTGCGACATTGATTTTTACGTCGGGTCAAGATTTCTGAACGTAATGGTAAATGCTATAAAACATTATTCATCTTGATCTTTCATTCGATATTCGAATCCCATAATCCTTTAAAACCAGAAGATTCGGATCATAAATCCCATGACAAAGTTTCCAGTTTACAAAACTGGAAGAGCAGGGGAAAATTCAATGGATGTGACTAGGAATGATACCAGTATAAATTTCTATCTTCTTCTCTTTTCTACAAAAACTTAGACGTTCAACAATAGTGGAAAAATATTCATCCCTTACAAAACACATCCATCCAATGTATCGTGGCAAAATAGATGAAGTACAGACCTTATTTTGGTAGAATTTATACTTTCTGCTCGCACATTAAATAGAGTATTTGGACACGAGCTATAAGGTCGAGTAGGAACGGGGAATTTCACCCTGGCCGGGCGTACCTCAATGCTCTTTAGTTAAGGGTTTATTGAAAAATCAAATAAGAGAAAAAGCTTATTCATCAAGTCATAAAAAATTTTTAGCGACTAAATACTTTCAGGAAATGATGTAAATTAATTATTTAGATCAGATCTAAATGATTACGAATCAAATCAAGATAGATAGCTTTTAGAAATCTTTTAAAAGAAAAATTCTATTTGTTTACTAACCTCTCTGATTTTATAATAGGACTGACTACCTGTGCACTTGTATTACTATATGTTAAACATGAAACCAGCTTTGACTCTTATCACGATGATGTAGAGAGAAAATTCCGTGTAATTGGCATGGATGCTACCGAAGTCTGGTTCTCACAACTAGCTGTTCCTTATTCTGACTGGTTGTTGGAAAACAGTGTAGCAGGCGTGGAGAAAGTGGTTCGTTCCTCAAGAGCTCCTTCATCTTTTGTAAAGTATGAGGATACTAAAATCCCCATCGACAAATTGATTGTTACGGAACCTGGATATTTGTGTTTTTTGATATGTTTAGCCACCAAACTGTTTCCGGGAGTCCCTCAGAATTTCTTAAAGAAGACAACAGCATAGTACTTACTAAATCATGTGCTGAAAAGCTTTTTTCCGACCCTGATATGGTTGGTAAAACATTGGTTTATGATACCATAACTCTAAAAGTAACTGGTATTATTGAAGATAACTCATCTAACACACATATAGATTTCGATTTCTTGTTTACCAATAAAGAAAGAATCAATAAGTGGGAATGGGAGGCTTTTACGTATTGTATGTTGTCTGAAAATTCAGATCTGATTGCATCTAGAGTCTTGGCAGACAAAATATTGGAAGGGGTTCAAGTGGTCAGTCATTACAACAAGGTAATTGATGTAGATTTTCAGCCCTTAGCCGATGTACATTTGGCTTCCAATCTATCCTACGAACTTCGTCCTTCAGGAAGTGAAGAAAGCATTTACGTCTATTCAATAATATCTCTTCTCGTTCCGATAATTGTATGCGTCAATTATGTTAACATGTCTTTCGCACTATATGTAAAAAGAGGAACTGATATCGCAGTTTCCAAAATCTTCGGAGGACGTGAATTTGAGACCAGGTTCCAATTCTTGGCAGAATCCATTGTACTAGTGTTTAATTGCAATAATAATATATATTACTATTTATCTTTGTACGTATGGGAAGGCATGCGCCAACCATCAAAATACGAGAAGAAGATCGAGCCACTCCGGAGAGATGGTCAAAATCAAAGACCGTAAGTGCCTACCAGCATGAAAGAGCAATCATGATCTTGGAAAGTGCTGCGGGAGTTGCGGTCAATGAGATCGCTAAGCAATGG
>JBCDKO010000065.1:0-20440 GCA_038746525.1 Bacteroidota bacterium | reverse complement strand
CGCCAACATGTCTTTTGTCTCAGTCCCAGTTTACGACATCATTCAGTAGAAGAGATGCCTTGCTTGTTGGTAGCGATGAAATAGACGATGTAGTAGGCTTTGAGAATGGGGAACTTCACTTGATGAAAAAGTGTGTTGCTGGTGGGAGTGGCTTGATAGCCACATTGGGTACACTGACGGGTCCGCCCCAGCTTTCCCTGGCAATAATGGGTGTGTTGACATTTTTCACGAACGAAACCATCGGGCCATTTGAGTTGAGCAAGGTGGTCATAGCAAGCCTGGTCATCAGGGAATTGTTGCTGGAACTGGAAGAGGGTGAGGCTTTGGTATTTTTTCTCCATAATTTTGATCGTTAAATATTACTTTAAGTTACTGAAAAACAATAGTTTAACCAAGAAATACCGCCATCAAAAATAAAATATTTACTAAGTGCCTACTTCAATAATTTTTTTTAAAATAAATATGATAATGTTTCGTAGGTTTTCACCTTTCCTAGATCCTAGATAAGTCTCGATAGCGCGTGTTTGAGCTTAGTGATAACGAATGCTATGCTGAGCGAGAAGAAATATTCTTAGGAAATTCATTTCTCCATCTCATTATAAAGCTAAATTAATTCATTTTTTATCACTAGCCCGCTAGACATATATGAGAAATACTTGGCTCTTCGAGATTTGTAGTCTCGAAACATGGTCACTGAATGTATCATTCTGATACTCCTTTTCGAACGCTACAAAAATCATCAGCACTACTCAATAGGTACTTGTAAGTGCTCCTCCTCTTTTCTACTATTATTTTTTCTGGTAAATAAATACGCCCTTTAACGTAAAACACAAGCTTAATAATTCAACAAGCATGCCTGTTAACAGTTTTATTTGTTACTTGATCCTGGTATCTATTTGCTTGATTTTGCTTTGAATTCCTGTAGCTCTTTTTGTAGTCTCGCTTTAGTCTTCTCGAGGTCCGCTTTGAGAGCATGTTCCAGTGTTTTCAGGTCTTGCTTAGGAGAAAGTTCAGAAGAAACATATTCCTGTAGTATCTCAGCAAATTCTTTTGCTATCTGTTCAGATAGTCCTCGCTTCTGAAGTCGCTTTGCGATTTTAAGTTTATCCATTGCATAAATGTACGTTGTTTCCTGCTCTTCTGTTTGGTCTTAAGGGTCTAGCCAAGGCTTCTTCAACTCGACCCCTTAAATTCTGTAAAAATACAAAGCCATCAAGGAGTGGGTGGATTCAAAAAAAAGAATGACTTCAACCTACTCATCATGGTTGAACTAAATTTCGATTTGGTTCAATATTTTATCAAGAGACATACTAAAAGGCGTGGTATGGCATAGTAAAGAACAACTGGCTAAACAAAATCATCCAATACGTGGACACCTAAAACAAAGAAAGAGCTAAACCTTTTGAATGGACTTATGATGGAGCGAAAATAGTTCGATAAATAATAAATCTTTACACTAGTCTTTGAGCATTTATCATATGATTTAACTATTCCAGAAGTGAAGGCTGATCATTTTGATCAACATTATCAATAAGCTTGCCTATATGGACTACTTTACTTTTGTTCAAAAGCCACTTAATCTGTTCTTCAGGGACTTCTTTTAATGAGTGAATGTTTCTTAAAGAATCTAATGTTGACATTTCAGTTATGGATAGCTATTAGTGTTGATCCTTGGTTAAGATGACAATTTTGCATTGTTCGAATGCAATTTGATCAAACGTATCAAATGTCCAATCGCTAAGCAATTTCAAGACTGGAAGTAATGCTTTTCCACTTTTTGATAGTGAATACTCAACGCGCGGAGGGATTTCAGCAAACCTTTCTCTTGTAATCAAACCGTCTTCCTCCAGCTCCTTTAGTTGTTCTGTTAGCACTTTCTTGGAAATTGTTGGCGTATGAATTAACAGCTTTCCAAACCTTAGGCTTCCGTTCGCTAGGAGGTAGATAATGATAGGCTTCCACTTTCCTCCAATGACATTCATCGCATGAACTAGTGAGCACAAATTAGGATTATCGATGACCTTTCTCCCCATGAGTTACTTTTTGGTTACCACTGTTTTACTTTTTTTCTCATCAATAAGTATCCAAAATAAACTATTTATGGTCTCTTTACGATACTTATTAAAATTTTAACTATGAATAAGAGTATTCACATAATCGTAGAACTATCCGCTAAGGAAGGAAAATTGGAAGAAATGAAACAAATTTTTGAAGAGTTAGCTAGGGAGACTAGGAATGAGGATGGGGCAATAGACTACATTTTTATTGAAGATCAGAATAAACCCAATACCCTGTTGTCCATAGAAAAATGGGAAAGTGAAGATGCTGAAGCAAAACATTGGGAAACGCCTCATCTAAAAGAAGCTTTGAAAAAAGCTGAGGAGGTTTTAGCAGGAAAACCAATTATTCACAAAGGCCTTCAAGTAGTTTAAAAAAGCAACTAAATAATCAAATTTAAAACTAATACAATTATGAGTAAAACAATATTAATGACAGGTGCTGCAACAGGCTTTGGCAAGGGAGTGGTTATCGGTTTGGCTAAGCAAGGATATAAGGTAATTGCCACAGTCGAAAACTGGACGCAGAAGACACTTCTTATGAATCTGGCAAAAGAGGAAAATATAGAGTTAACTGTAGAGAAGCTTGATTATCTAGTAGATGATGACATCAATGAAATAGTGAGAAAATACGGGGATCAAGTAGATGTTCTCAGTCTTAATGCGGCGACTGGTGAGACAGGTCCAGTTGCTGAAATTCCTATGAAAAGAGTCAAGAGAGTTTTTGAGGTAAACGTATTCAAGACCATTGAAATAGCTCAGCGTTTCGCTAAAATTTTTGTAGGCAAGAAAAAGGGTAAGATCATCTTTACTTCATCAATTGCCGGATTTTTCACCTTTGAATATCTGGGTCCATATGTAGCATCTAAGCATGCATTAGAAGGGTTAGCCCAAACGATGCAGATTGAACTGGAAGGAACTGGTGTTTCCGTTGCAACAATCAATCCTGGTCCGTTTAGCACCGGATTTAATCACAGAATGTATGATACAGCATTGCAATGGATAGACCCAAATGTACACTTCACAAGCCCGGAATCAATCAAAAAAGTACAGGATTTATTTGTTAATGGCGGTATTGAGTTCGAGCCACAGGGCATGATTGACTTTATGATTGAAAAGATTCCTGCAGATAAGCACAAGTTCAGAAATGTATATCCTGATGATGTACTGGAAGATGTCAAAAAGTATGAAGAATCCCTCTGGGAAAAAGAGATAGGATAAATAGAATTCATCAACGAAGGGGGAGTAAATGGCAAACCTATATATCTCTCCCTTTAAAGAATTTTTTTACTGAATAATGTTTTGGATATGAACTTACAAGAAAGCCTCGATAAACTAAAAGTGAAAATTGAAGGAAGAAAGCCTTCGGAGTATGTTGAAATTATGCATGGTTCTACCAGAGACCTTGAAGCATCTGGGCTTGGAAAAGGGATTTTAAAAGTTGGGGATAAAGCACCTTATTTTGAAATGCCGAATCAAGTTGGTCAAATTATTTCAAGCGAAAGTCTCCTGACGAACACTGTTCAAATTGCTTCCGACTCACGAGGTGTGGGTGATATTGAATTTACTACACTTGGTCCCGATAATGCGGTATACGTATGGAGTGACTTTGCCACTCCGTGGATAAGTGCTGTTCGCGATTCCTCTGTACCTGCGAACTTTGTTCTAAGGATTCCCGATGGGTCTAACGAGTTTGATCCTGATTATTTTGTGACCATTTCTGACAATGGAGAAGATGTACCGCTGTACGTCTATCAGCAGTTTCCGAATGGCGATGTACTTGCTGATGTGCGAATAACTGATGTGGCATCCTATACTTTGGAAGGAGGCCCCAGAGGTGTAAATGGCTGGCGTCAGGCAATTGTTCCTTGGCCCAATTTTGACCAGGTCAATATTGTTGAGGAAATTCCCATTGGTGGTGAAGGTTTCTTAAATCTAAAGTCGGACGGTAAGGTTTACTCACTCAATTTTAACAATGATGATTTTAGTTCTAAGTACTATCAATGGACTTCCTCTCGTGATTTCCAAAAAGTATTTAGAACTGACGGTAGTACAGTTATACTTCCGCATGTAATCGTTCGGTTGAGATAATTATTGATTTTTCAGATGGTTCCGGTCCTGTCGGAATGGATCGGAACTAGTCATTTCTCCCTAGTTCGTCAAATTGAAGCTGACGCCCCTTGCAAAGAGAAACAGGCTTTTAAGAATAACATTGGTGCTTTCTGGCTCTTGAATTCAAATTAATTCAAGGACAAGCTTGGCTGGGAATTTTGAGATGAATGATAAGCAAGAGAATAGTTTTCAAATAGTAGCTTCATGAGGTTTTTTTAAAAAAAATTTATTTGCCATATATGATTAGCTAAGGCTCAATATCGGGCTGTCACTATTTGTCATCTGTTTTTCAGGTACTATAGTGGTCTTATCCAATGAAATAGATTGGTTACTTGACCCGGCTGTTAGGGTTGAAGCGAAAGATGAACCATTTGCTTGGCAAGTAATGTAACAATAGCCTACTTGCCAACTATCCAGCAGGCCAGATTAATGGACTATACGAACAAAAAAAGCCCATTTACCGAGTCCCGGTAATCGCTTTGCAGAGGTTTTTAAATGATCCTATCAATTAAATTCAAATATTGAAGTAGGCACTTAATAAATAGCTCTGATGAGCTTCAAACAAAGAAAATGGATCATTCGGATAAAGTAAATACTATGAATCAACAGATTTCTAAATCGAAATGTGCTCATGTGCATGCAAACCTCCATTTTTAATATTTACTAAATGCCTAGTTCAATTCAAATAAACCCCTCTTATAATGAAAATTATAAGGAAGGGTTACTTCAACTTGCTAGGAGAATAACCAAAATACCTCTTAAAAGCAGTACTGAAATGCTGTGGGTTTTTATATCCAACTTTAGTACTAACTTCTGACACACTTAGGCCATCTAGCAAGAGAGATGTAGCTTTATTCATTTTGATTTGATTCCAATATCCAAAGATGGTCGTTCCGAAAATCTCTTTAAATCCCTTTTTGAGCGTAAATACATTGGTGCCTACTTGTTGAGCTAAGCTATTGATAGTAATATGACCTGTGATTTTCTGTGTTAATATTTCTTGAACGGCTCGTATTTTTTCTTCATGTTTTTTATAGGCATTTGAAAGAACAGCACATTCAAGAGCACAGATTTGCTCTAGTTGAAGCATTAGCAATTCGATTACATGTGATTCCAGGAACATTTTTTTGAATTGACCAGTGCGATTACAATGAATTACCTCATAAATGAGTTTCCTCATTTCACGATTAATGGGATAGTTATGAGGAGAAAGAATCTTTGTTTGTTTTTTTTCAATACATTCTCGAAATACATCAAAAATACCCTCGAATGGTAAGTATTTCTCAAATACAGAGGGTATTAAATTAACCTCAAAAATTTTGATGTTCTTTTCTGCGCTGCAATCTATTGCCCCTTTGAAATGACTTGAATAAATTAAATTGTGTTGATTGGGACGGAACCCAATTTCTCGTTGAAAGTTATTGGAGGAAGTTCGTACTGTTCCTTCCAAGGCAAAGTGCATTTCCATTGTCTCTACTTCTGAGTCAAAGTATATGGTGGTAGGTCTGGGTAAATTCAAATCACCGTATCCGATATGCACTCCCTCAAAGAAAATTTCTTTGAACGATCCTCCAAATATTGAGTGATCAGCTTTATAGTCACGTTCCATAAAAAATGACTGATCTGGTCGAAATGCGTCCGGGTAAGCCACTTCAATAGCTAATTCCTGAAGTTCATAATCATAAATCCTGGTTCTCAATTACTTTTCAGAATTGGTTACTCTAACAAAAGTGAAGTGTTTTTTTTAAAGAAACAATGAATATGAGTAGTGAGAAAATGGTCCAATTCATCACATTTTAACTCATCCGATGGATTGAATGAAGCGTTTGATTACTACACCACAACGATTTGTTTTTTCTTTTTGCGTATTTATTAATACGCTTCGCGTAGATCATCCTTTAATCGCCACATTTAAGTTTGTTATTGTTTAGAATTATTGAACTAGGCATATTAGTAAATATGAAAAATGGTGGTTAGCATACATAGAAACATATTTCGATTTAGAAATCTGTTGATTCGTCGCTTTTGTTTTATCTGAATGATCCATTTTCTTTGTTAAGAGCTATCATTAAAAGCCTACTTCAATAGAATTATTCTAGATAAAAACCAACCTTAATCATAACATGAAACCAGTAAAAGTAAAATTTTGGATATCCTCAATAGTATTAGTATTAGGTTATCAAATCTCTGCGCAATATCAAATTAAAGGAACTGTCAATGATGAGAATGGAGAACCCTTGATTGGAGCAACAATACTATTGCTTAATACCTCCAAAGGTGCACTTTCTGATGTTGATGGATCATTCGCTATAAAAGATGTAGAGGGGGGTACTTATTTCGCGGAGATCTCTTACCTCGGTTTTCTTACCAGTCAACAAAAAATTGAAGTTGATAGGAATGTAGAGATAGACTTTAAGATGTCTACCGCTCGGGAACAGCTCGACGAAGTAGTAGTGAGTGTAAATCGTAGATTAGAAGATATTCAAAAGACAGCTTCTGCTGTTTCTGCGATCCAAAGTAAGCAAGTCGAACAGCTTCAGATAAAGGAGTTTGGTGAACTTAATAGTATTGCTCCAAATTTCCGCTCCTATGATGACGGGGGGACGGGATCGTTTTCGATAATAGCTAGCCGAGGTATTTCCACGATTGATCTTGTTCCCACCATTGGCCTGTACATAGATGATGTTCCGTATTTCACCACCTTTGCTTATCCTTTGGCACTTAGTGATGTCGAACAGATAGAAATCTTAAGAGGTCCCCAGGGAACATTGTATGGCCGAAATGCATTGGCTGGTGTGATCAAAATCACCACCAAAAGGCCATCTAATAAGGTTGGGGGTTTTGCAACAGCAGGTTTCGGAAATTTGGGTTCTCGGGAATTCGGAATTGGATTAAATGCTCCAATAGTTGATAACAAATTATTATTGCGAACTAATGTCAATTATACGAATAGAGACGGTTTTGTAAGGAATAACTTTAATGGTAAAGACTTACAAAATAGGGAAACGCTCGATGGGAATTTTAAGCTAAAGTATTTTGCAAATGATCGCTTTTCATTGTCGTTGACCTATGGGCTACAGCATCGAGAATCATTAGCTTATGCATTTGCAATAGCTACCCCTGATAATTCCTTCCAGGATATCCTTGAAAATGCTCCCAATCAATCAAACCTTAACGAAGATGTCTTTAGGAAATCTACGACTCACAATGTAGCCCTTAATGCAACTTATGATTTTAATAAGTTCAATCTTACCGCAGTAACTGCTTATCAATATACGGATCAAAGCAGAGTTGATGATTTTGATTTAACTCCCCTCAGCATACAATCGGCTGAAAGTGAATTTGACTTTAAAAATATCTCACAAGAAATACGTCTTGCTTCAAATGGCCAGGGAGCATTTCAGTGGACGACAGGGATATTTTCATATAAAACCGAGAACGATTCAGATGATATCCTTTTTTCAGGAGCTGATAACATCCAGGATCCTTTTGCACCAAATCAGCGCGACGATGAAACCGAAAGAACACAAGAAGGGATCGCCGTTTTTGGACAAGCCTCTTATAATTTTACTAATAAGCTGAAACTTACTGGTGGATTAAGATTTGATTATGAAGAAGCGTCAGCATCAGTCACTCAGGTTTCGAGTGTTCCTGATTTACCCGTTAATAGTTTTGATGAATCAGCAGATTTTACGGCCATATCTCCAAAATTGTCTTTGGGTTATCAGGCAAAGACTAATGTATTCTTATTTGTTAATATAGCACGTGGATTTCGGCCCGGAGGAATTAACACGTTTGTAACCGATCCAGCAGATGCTCCATATGATCCCGAAAACACGATCAATTATGAAGCAGGGCTAAAGTCTAATTTCATGAATAATCGTATAAAATTAAATGTAACGAGCTTTTACATCAGATACAGTGATCAACAGGTTTTTACCGTTCTTGACGTCGGAACGTTCAATTTTGGAACCGATAATATTGGAAAGTCAAGAAGTTTAGGTTTGGAAATAGAATCACAGTGGGTAGCTACCAAAGGCCTTACATTTAGTACTAATCTGGGCTATTTAAATACTGAAATACTAGATTATGTTTCTTCTGGCATTGATTTTAATACAGGAGCTGAAATTCAAAATGATGAATCCGGTAACGATTTGCCTGTCTCTCCGGAGTTCAATGGCAATTTAAATGCAAATTATATTCTTCCGATTAACGATAGATTTAACCTTGAAACATCTGTTGATTACATCTATCAAACCGAAATTTTTTGGAACGTTCAAAATGACATTACCCAAGATGCCTACGGTTTGTTAAATGCAAGAATTGGAGTCACCTCAAAGAACCTGGATGTTTTCTTCTGGGGTAAAAACCTAACTGATATTGCATATTTCAGCTACGGCTATGGAGTAGGTGGGTTTAGTGGAGCATCTTTCGGACTGCCTCAGACTTACGGTTTCAAGGTGACAGGTAAGTTCTAAATGAAAGTAGCACGTTACATCATAAGGTTTCTATTAGCTTTCATCTTAGAAAAGCTCTTCATACCCTACAATCCTTCTGTCTTTAGGAGAACCTATCTCTTAGGAGCAGTGATGATGGTTCCACTTGTGCTCTCCTTGCTCATAACTTACGTTTTTCTTTCAAAAAATATAAGCTTCATCATTTTAGATAGTTCGATTTTCTTGCTTAATGCAGTACTTGTGCTAAGTCACTACAAGGAATTAAGAGATACTTTTTTCAAACCTCAAATGAAAATTATTTAAAAATGGGAATATTAGCACTAAAAATAATTTACGGCTTTTTCATGGTGATCAACTATATTATTCGTCGACCCCATGAACAAAAGAACAAGAAAAACAAGATTATCGATGACCAAAAGAGCTTTCAAGAGAAACTATTACTCTTTCTTGTCTTTGTTGGCATGATGATACTGCCATTAATCTATGTTTTTACAGGGCTTTTCAGTTTTGCCGATTATCAGCTGTCCTTACCGTTTCATGTTCTGGGTATTTTTATTATGAGCCTTTCATCGTGGCTTTTTTACAAGTCCCATAAAGATTTGGGCAAAAATTGGTCGGTGAGTCTGGAGATCAGGGAGGAACACAGCCTGATATCTTCGGGCGTGTACAACAAAGTTCGCCATCCCATGTATTCTGCAATTTGGCTTTGGAGTATTGGTCAGGCATTGCTACTGAATAACTACATCGTTGGGCTCAGTGGGTTACTATCTTTCGGGCTTATGTACTTTTTAAGGGTAGGCCCGGAGGAAAAGATGATGGAGGGAACATTTGGTGAGGAATACCTGGTGTACAAATCAAAAGCAGGAAGACTATGGCCTAAATTCTAACTACACACATTCAAAAATAAAACTATGCACTTAGAAATAAAGAACCTATCAAAAACTTACTCCAATGGGGTAAAAGCACTAAAAGATGTAAGCTTGACTATCAGCAAGGGGATGTTTGGCTTGCTTGGCCAAAACGGGGCAGGAAAATCAACGCTGATGCGTACCATTGCCACTTTGCAAGACGCAGACTCAGGCACTATTCATTTCAATGATATCGATGTTGCCAAAGCGCCGGAAAAATTAAGAGAAACACTTGGCTACCTCCCTCAGGAATTCGGGGTTTACCCAAATGTCACGGCAAAAGAATTACTCTCCCATATTGCTAATATGAAAGGCATTGTTAGCCTAAGTGAGCGAAAAGATACCGTTGAGGCCTTACTGCAAAAGGTTAATCTTTACGATGCAAGAGACAAAAAACTGGATGGTTATTCAGGAGGTATGAAACAACGGTTTGGTATAGCCCAAGCACTTATCGGAAATCCTGACTTAATAATTGTAGATGAGCCTACAGCCGGTTTGGATCCTATGGAAAGAAACCGTTTCTACAACCTGCTTTCGGAGCTGGGAGAGAATGCAGTAGTCATCCTTTCTACCCATATTGTGGAAGATGTAAGCACCCTTTGCACGGATATGGCCATTATTGGAAAAGGTCAGGTAGTATTAACAGGGAAGCCGGATGAAGTAGAAGAGTCATTGCGGGGGAAACTCTATGAAATGCCGGTAACCAAAGAAGAGCTTGGTTCCTATCAAGAACAGTATAATATCATATCACAGCGCTTTTTTGCCGGGAAAATGATGATAACAATTATTTCCGAGGAAACCCCATCCAACGGATTTGATGTAAAGGCACCGTCCCTAGAAGATGCTTATTTTAAAATCCTAAGCGAGAACTAATATGAGAACAATACTTTCTATTATTAATAGTGAATTGAGGCAGCGCTTATTTAGCTGGATATCGCTAATCTTTTATTTGATGCTGATATTCCAGATCATATGGTATACCAAAGGAGGTTTCGATTTTTTTGCGAACGAGCAAGTGCTCATGAATGCCCCGAGTATCGTTTATCGCAATTTTGCAGCAATGGGTATGCTTATGATTATCATTATAGCCATTGCCACTGGTGGGGTACTATACAAAGACATCCAATATAAATCAGCACAGTGGACCTATGCTATGCCCATCAATGAAAAGCAGTTTTTTGTTGGACGCTTTTTAGCGGCATTTATTTACCTGGTAATCATAAGTACGGGGATGATTTTGGGACATGTGTTACTTCCATACTCAGGAATAGGGGAAGCAGACCAGTTTGGCCCTACTCCTTGGGGTCAGATGTTTCACGGATGGTTTATGTTTACTGTGCCTAATCTATTCGTTTACGTAGCCCTTGTTTTTTTCTCCATAGTTTTCACCAGACGAATTGCCACCAGCTATTTAGCCGTCTTTATCGTTATCATTGTTTTTTTGATCGCGCAAACTTCTTATGATACAGGAGGAGGAAATAATTTACTGGCCTATCTTTTGGTAGATCCAGGAGGGTACGTGGCCGCACAAAATTATACTGAATTACAAACGCCGCTTCAAAAAAATACTGACTACTTTCTTTTTACCGGATATATTTTACAAAACAGATTACTTTGGATAGGTATCGCATTAGTGCTTTCCATAGCTGCCTATATGAAATTTTCTTTCAAGTATTTTATTCAGGCAGGAGTCGATAAATCCAAAAAGATCAAAGATGAAAATGAAAATTTCATAAATATATCTTCCATTCAACTACCGCAAATTGCAAGGCACTTTCGTGTAAGTGACTTTTTAAAGAAACTATGGACCTTATCCAGACTGGAATTTTTAAATATTGTGCGACCCACATCTTTTAAAATTATCCTGGCAATCATTTTGTTGATGGTATTCTTTCAAAATGTTACCTGGAATGCTACCTATTACATAGGGAAAGAAGTTCCAATTAGCAGCAATATGACCTTCTTTCGTTTACAGTGGGGGGTTTTCGTTACCATGCTAATTATGATATGGGCTGGTGAGCTTTTCTTTAAAGACAAAACTGTTAATATATGGCAAATAACCGATACTTTGCCAGTACCACTATGGGTTTCTCAGCTTTCTCGTTTTGTGGCGGTTATTGGACTTTCATTCGTATTAAGCCTTTGTTTTATTGCGGTCTCCTTATTAACCCAGGTGCTTCTCGGGGGTGCTGCATATATCGATTTATCTCGTTTTGCAGAAGATTTGCTCTTGCACAAGTGGGCTTTTTTGACGTTTGTTCTTTATACTGCAATCGTCTTTTTTGTTGCAGGGCTCACCTCTCATCGGATCGTGACTCACATTATTAGCATTGGTTTCTTTTTATTTCTGATAATCTCCTTTGATATGGAAATCATTGAAGATTTACGCTTTGGCTATGCTTTGCCCCCTGGTGTTGAAGATTTTTCAGAGACCAGTGGCTATGGTATTTTTCATCCAGCATCCATTTGGTTTTTTTTGCTTTGGCTGGCACTTGCTATTGTCTTGATTATGGCTGGAATCTGGCTCTGGAAACGAGGATCGGAAAAAAAGTGGGGTCATCGGCTTTCTTTCAAAAATGCACAACTCAACCCTGTTTCAAAGTTGGCCATGTTGATTTGTTTTTTTGCATTCTTCTTTTTGATGTCATTCATCTCCAGAAGTGTATATGATAATGGAAATTTCACTCCTTCAAGTGAAGAAGAGCAATTAGCAGGAGAATACGAAAAAAAATATAAGTACATTTCTCAGAAAGCTCAACCACAGTATGCAGAAGTGGACCTATCGATAGCTCTTTTCCCATCCAGAAGACAAGCAATATATTCATCGGAGATCATCCTGTCTAATGTTCATGGAGTCGATACCCTTTTTCTAAACTGGAAAGATTTTGTAACCGTTAAAAGCATGAAACTAAATGGGCAACTATTAGACCCTGTCATGAGAGATGAGGAACAAAACATAAATGCTTATCTTATTCCAGATGATTTTCTAGCAGATAGTTCGATATCATTATCATTAGAAGCTGAAAAGCAATACATCGGATTTACTCAAAGTGATTATCAAGCTGATCTAACTTTCAAAGGGAGCTTTGCAAGTGTTCGGGATTTCCTTCCGATAATTGGATACGATGAAGATGAGGAACTAAATGAAAATCGGAAAAGAGAAGAACAGGGCTTAAGCCGACTCTCTTCACGTATGGCGCTTGCTAATGATCCAATAGCTAAAAACCAAGATGTATTTGCTCCTGATGCAGGCCTGGTCACAGGAAGTATTACGGTGAGTACAGAAGCGGATCAAATTCCTTTCGCCGCTGGGGAGATGACAAGTCGAGAGGTGAAGGAAGGACGTATGATTGCTACTTATGAAATCGTCACTCCAACTGTATTTAACTGGCATATTGGTTCATCAGAGTACACACTCATTGATGGAAAATCAAACAATCTGGAATACACGATTTTCCACAAACCCAGCCATACCTTCAACATCGACTTATACCAGGATGCCCTAAGCAAAGCCACATTCTTTTTGCAAAAGTTCTTTGGAAGCAAGGCCGTTAAAAACAAGATACAACTCGTTGAAATCCACCGCTGGCAAGACCCTTCTTATTCCTTTGCAAATACTATTGCGATATCGGAAAAAGAAGGGTGGGTGGCTGATACTAAAGGATTGCAAGAGAAGGCCTTTATCTATCAGACGGTCAGTAGTGGGTTAGTAAGCCTATGGGTGCAACAGAACTTAAGAATTGCCAATGTTCAAGGAGCTGATATGCTTAGTAGAGCACTTCCGGAAGCGATTGCGTTGCAGTTTGTTAGAGAGACATTTGGTGAGGAAGCCGTTCAATTACTCATTAAAAAGAAAATGGATAAATATGCCAAGGATCGAAACAATGAACCTAATGCAGAACCTATACTTCTTTACGCAGATGGCGCTGACTACCTTGAAGTAAATAAAGGGGCCGTAGCACTTTACGAACTCATCGAAGCAATTGGAATGGAGACATTTGCATCAGAATTAAGTGACTTTATCCATCAAACGAATGATGAGTATATCTATTTTCAAAGTTTATATACAAAGCTTTCCTCAGGGATAGAATCAAAGAGCAAAAGAGATATAGCCAAGAAATTTGAAGAGGTTATCTAATGTAAGTGGATCTTATCACCCACAGGTCTGAGGTTAGAATCCTCCTCCGGTTACATTGAAAAATCAGACAGTTACGTTTATGTAGCTGTCTGTTTTGTTTTTAGGGATAACATTGGTTGAACAATATTTGATACGCCAAAAGGGTTTAGTTGGAATTACTCCTAAGAGATAACATGGGTTCACTATCTCCAGTGTGAAAATTTGTAAATTAATATATTAAAAAATTCTATTTCAACCAGCTAAAATCTTTGATTTTATCTTAAATATTAGTTTACTTATTAAGTAATTTTTATAATAATAAATTTATACATTACTGCCAGATCGAGTGTAACAATCTAAGATCAGATCAAGAAGTGGAAGCCTCCCGATCTTGCAAAAGAATATACAGAGGAAACTATCTTTCTTGAAGGTCTTAAATCTAATCTCTTAACCATGTTCAGAAAACTTCCGCAACAAGCACAACAAATTTTTGGCTCAGTAGAAAAGGGAGGGGTGAGAGAAGCGTAAAAAAGTAGGATAGCGTTGCTTAGAGGCATTACTTATTAATCTTGGCCAGCGTTATCACTGCGTTCTAACACGCGCCGTTAAATATCTAAAGAAGATGTTCAATATGCTTTGCCAAGGTTGTCTAGCAGAAAAACCAGCACAAACGCAAAAAAACTCAAATCGTATGTTTATTATTCCGTTATTTTAGTTTTTACTAATTACGGGCACCTCTAAAAACTCAGTTCAAGAATTTGAGGTAGCGCTTTTTTCTGAGACAAGACGTCAAAAACGGAGTTTAACGGCGTTAAATAAGTATTTTTATAACGAAGTATCAGGGAAAAAAGATCGTCTCCAAAATTGAAAGTGGGTTTTTAGAGGTGCCCTTACATTAGAAACTTTTCCATAAGATTAAAAGCTTCAAGTATCTCTAACGAACCTTCGCGATATATTCTATCCAACCAACACCTTCTGTTTGTTTCTCTAAGGTACTGTTTTCTGTAATGCGATAGATATCCGAAACGCTTTCAGCACTTGAGTTAGAAAAATCTCTGGCGACACCATAAAATGAACCTTCTATTACAAAAATGTCTGTTATGGATTTGGTTTCATCAGAAAAAGGTACTTCTACTGCTCCTTCCCAATTCGACACTGTCCCATGAAACAATCTTGCTTGCGTACCTTGAATTAACGCAAAAGGGTTTTGTAGTAATTGGTCCTCTGTCAAATCCACCATAACGTATAAGAATTCATCTCCACTTATTTTCATGGTCACTGAGGCAGGTAAGCCTTGAGCGCCGACTGAAGTACTGGAAATATTAAATGTTGGATCAAACGCACTTTCTCCTTGATTAATTCTTGTAATTGTTTGAGCAACTTCTGGTGGATTCCCTAGATATCTGGCAAATCCAAAATAGCCGTTCGCATTGAAGTAATAGTTGTCTTCCCCATCAAAACCACCTTCCGTTCCCGAAGCAATGTTTTCATCAAATACCATCTCAACTGTTCCATTGACCGGATCCACGATAGCCACTCGAGCTCCTACTATATTTGAGCTGGTAGTACCGTCAAAACCAGCCATTCCAATGAACACTTTACCGTCAGAACTAACGTTAATAGATCCGATATTAGAGGTGTTAAATGGGTCAGGAATACTTGACGGAAAATCAATGGTGCTTGTCACCTCCATTGTTGTTGGATTCCAAATAACAAACGCTCTCAATCCATTTGGAAGTGTTAAAGCATATTCATCATTTACAAACGCAATCTGTGAGTTGAAGGAAGAAGCTCCTAGCTGAGCCATGGAAAAGCGATCCTCCTCTACCAGCTTATTATTTTCATTGATCTCATATTTGATAACCAGTAGTCTTTCGGAATCGTGAACGTATATCTTACTATTAAACGCCTTTGCTCTGACCGACCCATTAAATTCAAAAGCATCAGCAAGGTCTACTTCATCCGTGAGGTTGGAAATGACACTGATAAAAACAGTTCTGGGTACATCTGGTGCCTGAACGGTATTTTGGACGATGTATACACTTTCTGTTGAAGAAGGTTCTGGGTTATCGTCATCACTACTGCAACTCATCAAAGTAAAGGTCAGAGCTATGAAGCATATAAAAAACCAGTGTGTTATTTTCATCTTTATAGATTGTTTGATTAACATAATTTTTGTTTAGAAATTGAGAATTGATTTCATGTAAAATGCCCTTCCAGGTCTTTGTACACCAAAAAAGTCAAAAACCTCTGCATTGGAAACATTCTGCATTTCGGCTGTGAAACTCAGCCTTTGTTTTTTTAATAAGGTAGTATAGGTCAATCCAAAGTTTTGAGTGAACTGGCTTGGAATAACTTGCTTGCTATCTCTTCTACCTACGCTTTCCCAAGATCGAAAAAATTGGTTAACAAAACGCATATTGACGAATAACACCAAATCTTCATTCTCAGATAATAGGTTTTTAAACGAGTACCTACCTGATGTACTGGCAAATAAGTAAGGTCTATTAGGTAAACGGTCTCCTTCAAAAGCGACAAAAGGCCCCGTTTCTGCACTATTAATGTAAGAAATATATGTGCCGGTTGCCTCTAGCCCGATTCTTTTACCCGGGAAAGACCATCTCGATGAAAGCTCCAAACCTCTGGAAGAAACATTGGCAATATTCCTGTGGACAAAGAAATTGTTTGTGCCTAAAAGTTGAATGAAATCTTCTACTTGCCTCAGAAAAGCATTTAACTCTACATTCAGATATGCTTTATTGTTAAGGTTACTTTTAAGTTTAGCCGAAAGGTTGATATTATGACTTCTTTCTGGCTTCAGACTTACATTTTCCGTCACAAAAAAACCATCGCCAAAGACCTCAAAAAGATTAGGTAACCGGGTAGCTCTTTCATAGGAAGTTTTTATCTGCCAGTTATCGTTAAGATGGTACCTTAGACTTGCACCAGCACCATAATCATTCGTTTTGCGATCACTTTCAAACAGTTCTCCACCAAGGTCTATCCTATCCGTGATTAGATGCTGGGTGTAACTTTTTACGAAGCCAATTAACGTTAACCGATCACCAGTTGATTTATACTCATATTCTACACCATTGATAAATGAAAAAAGCTCATTATCCAGTGTCAATCTATCTGCTTCACCGGCATCTAATAAAGCGTTTTCCCCTTCTCGAACTTCGTAAGTGGGAGCCGATGAGAACCTAACTTCATGGTTTTGATTGATGGCGTATTTTGTGTAAAACCTGTTATAAAAAAGTTTATCCTTAAATAAGATGTCGCTCGGTGAACCTCGTTCTCCAGGAATAGCTCTTATAATGATTTCATCTTGCAGGTCGCGTGCCAATTGACCATCCCATTTGTAAACAAAAGATGCCGTATCAACTATCTGTGTTTCGTTTCTGGCGAACCCCATTGTATTTTCCATGGTCAGCTTATTCTTCAATCTTTTCTCCCATTTAAGTAAACTGCCCATGCTAGTTGCGCCGGATGTTGCTTCTCCATAGGGTACCGTCATGATAAAATTGTGCTGTAGGTCTTGGTTGATCTTAGTGTAAAACCCTCTTATCATGAGCATATCTGCCCACCCTTTATTTCGGATTCCAAATTCCAAATTCATACCTCGAGATAGGTACTTATCATGAAAACGCTCTACGGTTTGATTGGTCAAATTACCACGTGCATCAGGGACGTCTACATTTATTTTATAGTTATTTTTCGACCGATCATAGAAACCAGAAATATTGATAAAATATGTCTTATCAGCAGGTCTATGATTCACATTTAATGCTAAACGGTGTGTTCCAAATGATCCTAATTGGTAGGAAGCAGAACCTCCGGTGCCTACAAAACCTTCGTTGCTTATTATATTGACAGCTCCACCTAAGGCATCAGCTCCAAAACGAATGGGAACGACTCCGCGATAAATCTCTACCCTGTCGATGAGGTTGACGGGCACGTTAGCAAGTCCATTTATGTATCCCATAGCATCAAGAGGAATGCCATTTAGAAAAAACCGAATTTGATCCTTAGACAACCCATTCAATGAAAACTGTGCCTGAGAACCTAGCCCCCCTGTTCGCTGAATATTGACTCCTTGAGTTCTCGCTATGACTTCTCCCAAATCGGCAGTTTGCACTTTCGCTTCCCTCGTCTCTACCACTACTACTGCTTGAGCGGACTCGATTAATTCTTTTACTTCATCGGATTGACCTTCTACTACTACCTCATCCAACGCCGTCATAGCTACAGGTACCATGATGCTTAGAGAAGTAGTTTTATTTGGCCTGATCGTCGCTTGTTGTTCTTTGGGTTCGTACCCCATGGAAGAAATGGTCAGGATGTAAGAACCTTCCGGGATCCCCTTCATCTCAAAGTGTCCTGATTCGTCCGTAACTGCACCTTTGCTAGTTCCCTTTATAGCTACCGTTGCGAAAGGGATGGATTCATTCCTGTCGTCTATTAAATATCCTTGCAGATTTCCTGGTTGGCTTTTAATTTTTTTTTGCTGTACTACCTGAATGGTGATATCATTTCCAATGGCCAAAAAACTGAGATGGTCACTTCCCCAAACTTCTTGGATGATCACACGAAGCGTGGTCTTTTTGAATACCTTGGTGATTCTACGACTTTTTGGTGTTTCCGAAAGTCGATAGGCGATCGTACAACCGACCTCTTTCTCGATTTTTGTTAAAGCTTCGTCGATCGATTGATTCTCAAATCGGATATCGATCTTTCTATCCAGAATGTTCCCCTGGCTGTAAACAGCCAAGGATGTCAGCATGCATAGGAAGAGCACCATATTTTCTTTTACCAGATACATTTGAATGAAAGAAATAGGTTTAAAAAATAGATATGCTCTTGCCCTCAATTCGATATTCAAACCTACCTGCAAAACTGAGTTGCATCAGTACTCTTTCAAGAGAAGGATTCTCTTTTGCGAACTTGTAGGTGTCATCAAGTAGGTCGGCATTTTCTACCGATATCTCAACATCATACCAAGGCTCAAGTACGTTAATGATCTCCTGGAAAGTTTGCCCATCAAATATTAAGCGGTTGTCTTTCCAGCCGGTAACTCTAGCTGCATTTACTCTATCTGTAACTATGCTTTTATCATCCCGAAGGGCTGCTCTATCGTTCACAGTAAGCATCACCAAATTATCTGCCCGATCTTTCTCAGAGAAGGCCACTTCACCACTTGTGACGATGACCTCTGTTACTCCTTTTTCCTTTGTATTGATATCAAAGGAAGTCCCTAAAACTTGCGTTTTGGTATCTTCTGTATAGATGATGAAAGGTCGTTTGGTATCTCTGACTACATCGAAATGAGCATGCCCCGTCAAGTAAACAACTCGCTCATTTCCTTCAAATTTTTCAGGAATCTGGATCTCCGTTTCGTAATTCATTTGGATAGTGGAGCCGTCAGAGAGAGTCACGGATCTTTTTTCGCCTCGTTGGGTATTAATTGTCTTGAGTACAATTGATTGTTCGGTTCCTGTAACACCGAAGTTATCCGAGAGGGTACGGTAAGAGAAGAAGCCTACTGTAAATAATATGATAGCAGCTGTGGCGTAGCGTGTGATATGCTTATGTAGTCGGGTAGAAGCCTTAGCTTCTTGTTCCAGCATTGGTGAAACTCCTTTCCAGGCATTGGATGACATCTCTTCCAGCTCCTGTCCGGTAAGTTTTTGCTCCTCTTCTTCTGTAGAATTGAGCCATTTCTCTACAGCTGCAAATTCCTCCGGAGTACACTGACCCAGGTGATATTTCCTTATTAGTTCTGAACTAACACGCATCATATAATTACTCTTTAGTTATACAGTTGCGTAGCTAGGTACTAATTCTTACTCCTTTAGAAAAAAATTATAATTTACTTAACTCAGATTTTTTCTGAGGAATTTCACGGCCTTGGTCAACTGAGAATCAACTGTTTTCTCTGAAATGATGAGTTCATTTGCGATCTCTTTATTGCTCATGAGTTTTTCCGTACACAATCGATATATCGCTTGCCTTCTTGGAGGAAGTTGTGAAACCAGGCTATTGGCTTTGTCGATCAAATCATTGAATACCACCTCTTCTTCTACAGTATTTTGATGTTGTGGGATATTTTGATGGATTTGTACATCCAACTGCTCACGGCCAATTTTCTTTCTTACGTAGGAAAAGACAGCCAACTTTACTGCTCTAATCAGATAGTTTTTTAACGGGCCTTCGATTTTGACTTCACCTTTTCGTTCCCATAGTCGACAAAATACATCCTGGACAATATTCTCCGATTCAGTTTTATCGTAAAGCTGGTTGTAGGCGATATTTAATAATAGCTTTGAATATAGCTTATAAGCCTTTTCAAATCCATAAGATGTAGTTAAATCCGGTTCATTATTTTTTCCTTTTCGCTTACTTAGGAACATGGCTAGTTAAGGCACTGACTCTAATATCTTCATTACTAATGAATATCCCAATTGTTTTTGTTTAGAGTCATTATAAGATAAAAATATGTTCGAGATTGATCAGAACCAAAAAATGGTTTTCTGCTTAACCCGGATTCTAAGACTTTGGTAAAGTAACAAATAGCAGCTAACTTCTTCCAGCAGCCATGCAAAGCCTATGCATTTAATGGTGAGTTGTATCCCTACCCGAATTCTGGATGAAATGTAAAACCCTGATCCGGTGGCTGGCGGATAGGGCTTTGAAACATTAATTGGTGACCCGCCAGCTGGCGGGATCCCGTATGGAATAATGTTAGTTAAAAATACATTTCCTTGGCTGCATTTCATCAACCTATGAAAT
>JBCDKO010000064.1:0-20583 GCA_038746525.1 Bacteroidota bacterium | reverse complement strand
GCGGAGTCTTAGTTGTAGGTTGCGGAGTCTTAGTTGTAGGTCGCGGAGTCTTAGTTGTAGGTCGCGGAGTCTTAGTTGAAGGCTGCGGAGTCTTAGTTGTAGGTCGCGGAGTCTTAGTTGAAGGCTGCGGAGTCTTAGTTGAAGGCTGCGGAGTCTTAGTTGTAGGTCGCGGAGTCTTAGTTGAAGGCTGCGGAGTCTTAGTTGTAGGTTGCGGAGTCTTAGTTGTAGGTTGCGGAGTCTTAGTTGAAGGCTGCGGAGTTTAGTTGAAGGCCGCGGAGTCTTAGTTGTAGGTCGCGGAGTTTTAGTTAATGGTGGTGGAGTTTTAGTTAATGGTGGTGGAGTTAGAATTGTTGACAAAGGACACCAACTCATAGAATATCGTTTGGGTTTCTTTTCTTTATTGACAAAAGCATTGGTTAGCTGCTACAACAGTCGCCTTTTGATCTCATTAATAAGTGTTTCTTACTTGTAATTTCATACAAAAATTAGTTCCTATGATCTAATGAGTACTGACATTTATATAGGTCTGGTGAACATAAAACCTAAAACGATACGGTTTTCAGGTCATTATACTTGAGTTTTTCTCCCTGTCGCAAATAATAGTGACGATTTGGAAGGACATCCTGAAAGGTTTGGATGGTCACCTTATCATCTGGCCATATCACCCTTATTTTGGTTATGTTTTTTGATGCATCAATCCCTATTTCCGCTCTCAGGGTATTAGACCCGAAGGATCCTCCCGAATTGATGTAATGATAAAACGTGCGCAAACGGTCAGTCTCGTCTTTAACCTCCAGTTCAATCCTTGTTCCTATCCCTGATCTATTTGCGGTTACTCCCTCCACCGTTATTGAAATCCATTTATTTGGAAAACCAGGATTTTCAAAAAGCATATTATGAAAGACGTCACTTTCGGCAGCACCCCCCACTTGATGATAAATGTCCTGATCTCCATCATTGTCCAGATCTCCAAAAGAAACGCCGTGGCCTTTTTGGATTTGCCCAAAACCTCCCGCAAAAGTCACATCTTCAAATCTATGCCCATCGACATTCAAAAACATCTGATTGGGGACGGAGGCCCAAAGGTTGAACTCTCCGGTGCCTGCATAAAAATCTAAAAAACCATCATTATTTAAGTCCCCATAGTTGGCACCCATGGCGTAAATACTTTTTTTAAGCCCG
Organism: Bacteroidota bacterium; assembly: GCA_038746525.1. Classification (GTDB taxonomy): domain Bacteria; phylum Bacteroidota; class Bacteroidia; order Cytophagales; family Cyclobacteriaceae; genus Ekhidna. The sequence continues at coordinate 19,401 of JBCDKO010000064.1, read as the reverse complement.
GCTTCATCAGAATAATCAGTAAACGTTTCATCACCATTGTTTAAATAAAGGCGGGGAGTTTCCCCGAGCAAATCGCTGGACAAAAGCTCTTTGAGATAATGATCAGAAATAAGATAGGATTCTCTATTATCGTATCCAAAGACCATAATATCCTGAAAACCATCGTGGTTAAAGTCCCAAAACCAACAAGGGAAGCTATAAACAGGCTCCTTTACTCCCGATTTTTCGGTGATATCTTCAAAGAAATTTTTCCCGTTTTCATCCTGGCGGTTGACGAATAGTTTATTTTCATTTCCATAGATTGATAAAAACAGATCCGGGTAGCTATCATTATTGATATCTCCCCATACGGCTCCTTTCACAAAATCGCTTATCTCTAAGCCTATATTAGAGGAAACATTTTTAAAGGTCTTACCGTCCAGGTTACGAAATAGCTGACAGTTCATTTCTTCTCGGGTGTTATTAAATTCATTCGCAAAAAAAATATCTACGTATCCATCCAAATCAAAATCAGCAATGGCTGCACTTCCGGATGGAAAGTAGCTTGCTCCGAATGTCTTTAGGCCTTTATCTTCAAACCTTTTACCGTTATTAAAAAGAATGGAGTTTGGAAGATCGCCACTTTCTCCCAGCCAGGCACCTCTGAGAATCAAAATGTCCGTAAAACCATTATTGTCAAAATCGGCTTGCAACGTATTCAGTCCGGCAGTGAGGCCTTCTAACCCCCATTGCTTCGTCTCATTATTGAATGATCCTTTGCCATTATTAATAAACAGAGCACACTGATCCGATAGACTGTATCCGGTGGTAAAAATATCCTGAAGCCCATCGTTGTTAAAATCCTGAATAATGCTCCCGCCTGCATGGTTGTTTAGCGCTACATTCGCCTGCATGGATTTATTTTCAAATGCTGGAAAATCAACATGGGACTGAAAGAGGGTTTCTGGTATAAGGTATGTAACTTCAACCTGGTCAGGATATCTGTCCAGCGTCATATAGGCAACATTTAAAAACCACTTCGATTGGTAATCCAGAGAATCAAAACCTAATAGCTTTTCATATATGGGAATAGCATTCTCTACACCCTCCGGGAAAGAATGAAAGCCTCCTCCTTTTATAGGTACCACGCATGACTGAGGTGAATGATCATGAATACAATTGGTTACTTCACCGAGTCTGAAATGAGCCAATGCTAAAACCTTATAGAAAGGAGCGCTTTGAGGTGTTATTTCACTTTGACCAAATGCTCTATCTATGAACTTTTTCATCTCAAGGATGCATTTTTCATTTTGTCCTTTCATAAGCAACGCCAGACCATACTTGTATATCAAATTGCCTATGAGTGGAAGGGGTTTACCTTTTTTCTCGTCTTCCATTCGCTTTATCACTTGATCATGATAGTATGGAAAATTAACAGAGGCCATTGCACTATCTCGCTTTTCAGATAGATACGCTGACATATTTTTGGTAGACGGTGCGCGAGTATCTGAGGCACAACCGTAAGCCAGAATCAAGAGACCCATATAAAATTGTCTCATTTAAAACTTAGGGTCTAGCTGGTAAGAGATGACCGGCCCATTATTATTGGCAAAGAGTATGATCGGTGATGTTGGTTTTGATGATTTTAACAATCCAATCTTTCGGATATCGAAAGGAACATGCAACCCGGAAGTTAAATTTGGGACGTATTCAAAATTACCTTTTGAATCACCTTTAAGAAACCAGCCATAACATGCATCATTTCGTGGTGTTTCTACCTCAGAAACAAAAAGATTACCCCCTAAGACGATATCCAGCGATCCATCCCTATCAAAATCATCAATTAAAAAATCCTTGATTGATGACATCTGTACCTCAAAAGGTAATTTTTTCAAATTAAACGCACCATTTCCAGTATTTTCCATGTAATAGCTTGCAAAAGTTTCTGCTTGATAATGCAGTGACTGATCAAGCAGCTTTTTAGAATAAATTTCATTCAGTGTTGAAGAAGCAAAATCATTGTATTTCACAAATTTCACTCCTAAATCGGGTATTTGCTGTGTTGAACATTCCTTGCCCCTGACCGGAAACTGCATATCATCTTGGTAGTAGCTAAGAACAATATCCAGTTTACCGTTTTGATCATAATCGTAAGAATAAACATCAAAGGTTTTTTCCGTAGAAGCTTTGTACTTATAGTTTTCACCTAGATTGCCAACCACAAAATCATGGTCACCATCACGATCAAAATCGGCCTTTTCAATGCTAAACCACCAGCCTAAAGAATTATCGATGGTGATTTTTTTAGCCAATTTGCCTTTCTCATTGAGGAGAATGGTTATTGCCATCCATTCACCTACTACCATCAGATCATTGTCGCCGTCTGCATCAATATCATCCCATTCTGCATCCGTAACCATTCCTATTTGATGTAATTCGGGAGCAAGCTCCTCGGTCGCATCTACAAATCTCAAATTGCCCTCTTCCAATTTATTGATTAGCAGCTGGCTACTGACGGGTGATGGGTATTTACCTGGAACCTGCCGTCCACCCACAAATAGATCCAGGTCACCATCCAGATCAAAATCGTAAGGCTTCACTATGCTTCCACTTATCGAAATATCGGGAAGGACATTTTGCTGGAAGATAAAAGTACCCTTTTCGTTCAAATAAATACGGTCCTTATAATTTGCGTGACCATCTTCGTACTCATTTCCGCCACTCACGACGTAAAGATCATAGTCATGGTCCTGATCAAAATCGGCAAAAACCGCATCAATATCTTCAAAATTCACTTCGTTTGGACTTTTAACTATTTCCTCAGTGAAATGACCGTTTAGCTGTTGAAAATGTATAGAACCGGCAGCACCAAAAGCCCCACCCAAGTAAAAATCCTCCAGTCCATCTCCATTTACATCCTCAATTGCTAATGCAGGCCCAAAACGTGACATTTTATGAGGGAGTAGAATTTCTCTTGCATAATCGTCGTACTCATTTTCTTGGTGATAAGACAGCTTTTTTTGATCAACAAATAAATGATGATCAGACAAGGTGTTTTTTTTGATTGGTTTTGAATCTTTGTAATCAACCAAAATGGTGGTGTTCTCTGATGGTTTTACTGTCTGTTCTTTCCTGTCAGGCCAAACTATGCGCAGTTGAATAATCTTTTCTCCTCCTAGCCCAAAATGGAGAACGGGCGAAACAGAGGACTGATATCCTCTTACGACTATTTGTTCTTTGTATTGCTCAGAAGATGAGGTCTGGAGATAAAGTTTCGTTCCTATACCAAAAGGATTTTGAGAAGGCCCCTGGAGTTTCACCTTTAAATAAGCCCTATCAAAAAGGACATCGTTTGAATGGTTTTGAAACAAAGCCGCGACAGAATCAATATTATTTATCACAAGATCCAGGTCTCCATCATTGTCCAAGTCACTATATGCGGCACCGTTTGAAAAACCTTTGAAAGACAACCCCCACTCATCATTGACCTGGTTAAACCTATTGCCTTCTCTCTTAAAAATGAAGTTATCTATTTTTTTATAAGGCATCTTAAGTGACAGATCTATCGCATCAATCTCTTTGTATTTTATTTTCAAGTTAACATCAGGTCTTTCCAGCCAGGCAAAGTAATCTCGGTTATTGATGTCTCTTCTGGTACCATTACTCACAAATAAATCTTCTTCTCCATCGTTGTCAAAGTCCGCAAATAAACAGGCCCAGCTCCAATCCGTTTTATGCAGGTCATTGATTTTTGCCTGATCTGAGTAAAACGGTAAGCCTTTTTGAGAAATACCCTGACTTACCTGAAGGACATTATACATGTATTGATAATGTAAGCCCGCATCAATGCTATTTCGAAAGCCCTGGATATCCATTGAGTTCATGTTAGCCTTGGACCGAAAGTTATCCTTAGGTGTCATGTCTAGCTGAGCAAAATCTAATAAGCCATCCTCATTGATGTCTGCAGCGTCGATACCCATTCCGTATAAAGATGTATGTTGTACCATTTCTTTCAAATGATCAGAAAACGTACCATCACCGTTGTTGATGTAGAAACGATCGGGTGAGAAAAAATCATTCGATAAGTAAATATCCGTCAATCCATTATTGGTAAAATCTGCCGCAATAACCCCAACAGTCAGACCAAAATTCAAGAGGCCGGATTGCGCTGTCACATCACGAAAAAAACCCTTCCCGTCGTTTTCTAATAAATGGTCTGATTGCGACCATTCAACATGGTCGATGTACTTTTTAAAATCGCCGGAAAGCGAGCTGAATGGTGTGGGCGGATAATTGGTGATGAAAGCGTCCAGGTCACCGTCGTTGTCATAATCAAAGAAGGTAGATTGAATGGAATATCCATTGTCTGCTAGTCCCCTTGCCTCCGCTTCTTCCTTAAATATGGGAACACCGTCATCATCAATTCCTTGATTGATGTAACATAGATTTTTTCTGCTTTTCCATTTACCTGAAACTGAGACATACAAATCCAATAGTCCATCCGTATTCACATCTATCATCGTACAGCCTGTCATCCACTGGCTTTTACCACCTACCCTGGCTTTAGAGGTTACATCCCTAAACTTCATGTTCCCTTCGTTCAGATAGAGTCGATTAGGGACCATGTTTCCGGTAAAATAAATATCGTCCAATCCGTCGTTGTTCACATCCCCGGTAGCAACGCCACCACCCATATAGAAATACCCATATGAAAAATAATTCATTGAGTCATTGACAGACAAGCGATTTTCGAACGTAATATTGGCCTTGTCAGAGACCATTTCAAAAAGCTGAGTAGGGCTATCATTGTTATGATCATCCGAACAAGATAGGAATAATACCACGGATAAAAGAATAGTCAGATATCGGAAATACATCATAGAAAAAGTTAATTACCAATGAAAAAGGGCATCCGCTTGTGGAGCCCTTTTGGAATTTTATGAACAAGAATAACGATCAATATCCATCATTTTGAGTAAGTGCAGGTGCTGCCTGAATTTCAGCGAGAGGAATAGGCAATAATTCGTGCTTACCTACCTCAAACCCCTCTAACTCACTATCTGCAAGATTCCATCTGACCAGATCAAAATACCGATGTCCTTCAAAAGCCAATTCAACGAAACGCTCTTCCTCAATTGCATTGAAAAGATCTTCTCCGGTCAACGATATATTGCCAAGACCAACACGAGTTCTCACCTGGTTCAAATAATTTTGCGCCTGAGCATCATTACCAGTGGCGTTATGCGCCTCAGCTGCCAATAATAAGACATCTGCGTACCGAATAAGCCTAAAATTGGTTCCATAATTAAGTGGTATCACACCACCTTCAGCATCAGTTGACTCTGATGGTTTAGTAGCGAACTTTGTCCTTATATAGCCTGTATAATCATACACATCTGATAGATCACCGGAAACATCAGATTCTGATAAGTCAACATCATTTGATTCGGCGAATGCAAGAGCAGATGCCACATAAGTAGCTTCATCGATAACAGTTGCATCTCTCCTTGGATCTGCGGCATCAAATGCATTGTAAAGCTTTTCTGAAGGATAATTGAAGCCCCAACCTACAATCTGCTGATCTCCGTCTGGTGTCAAGAACGTATAAAACAAACCTTCTCTGGTACCGGTTAATTGTATATGAATATTAGATTCAGCTCGTTGACCCCAAGAAAAATCAGTACCCCAATCATATCCAAACGTAGATATAAAGTTTGTTTCAAATATGGATTCATTGCCGAACTCAAAATCTTCTTTAAATATATCACTGAAATTTGCTTCTAGAGAATATTCCCCTGAATTAATTACCTCATCAAAAGCTGATGCAGCATTGGTATAATCCTGCTGATATAAATATGCTTTACCCAACAAGCTTTGTGCTGTACCTTTACTTATTCTGAACTTATCAGCTACGGAATATGCACTCTTAAGCGGCAAATCCGGTATCGCATCCCTTAAATCTTGCTCTATCTGAGCATAGATTTCAGAAGCGGGTGTGCGGAACTTGTTTGCTTCGGATAGTAATAATTCATCTAAAATCAGAGGCACGTCCCCAAACATAGAAACTAATTCGAAATAATAATACGCTCTTAACGCGCGAGCCTCAGCGATTATCCTAACTTTTGTGTCTGTATCAGGTTCCGTATTGTTAATTACAAGATTCGTTCTGTAAACTCCCCAATAATTCATGCTCCAAACCCCTAATATGGCAGAATTGGCTTCATCCCATGCCATATCATCCATAGCCTGGTAACTGAGTTGATCACTCGAATTTTCTCCACCGGCGGTTCCCTCATCAGAAGGCAGCGTCTTAATCATGTAAGGACTAGCCCAATCTTGCAAGTTGTGATGCCACTGCAATATATCGTAGACAGCGATTAACGCCTGGTCTGCATCTTCATTGGTCTCATAAAAACTCTCTACATCAAGACGATTGACTTCTTCTACATCAATATAATCATCGCAAGCAATCATCAATGCGATCAAAATAATTGCGCTGAATGAAATTAATTTAATTTTTCTATTCATAGTTATCTCTTATTTATATGTTGAAGGTTACTTTTTAGAATTCTATTGTTGCACCTACTGTAAATGTTTTGGATGTGGGGTAGAAACCTCTATCTACGCCCTGAAGGGTATCGTCAAAGCTGGTTGCTTCAGGATCTAAACCCGGGTAATCAGTAAAGGTGAAATAGTTTTCCAGTGACAAGTAAAATCTCGCTGAGGTAATAGGAGTCGAAACCAGTACATTTTCTGGTAATGAATACCCTAGTTGTATTTGTTTGATTCTCATGTAAGACCCATCAAAAACCAAATAATCACTAGAGTAGGCAACAGAAGGATCATCTGTAGCTCTAAACCATTCATTGGTAGGATTTGATTCTGTCCACCTGTTATCAAAGAAAAAAGAGGGTTTATTGGATGTCGGTCTGTCCCCTCTCATAAACCCAATCAATTTTTCATTCCCTTCGGTTCCTTGAAGAAAAGTAGTAAAATCGAAGTTTTTGTATTCCAGGTAGATTCTAGCTCCATAAATGGCATCAGCATAAGGATCGCCTATATAGGTATGATCCGCATCGGTAATTTGCCCATCTCCATTTACGTCTATCGGTATAGGATCTCCAAGTACGGCATCTAATGGTGTCTCAGTATCTAGTGTTCGATTGTATTTGTCTATTTGCGTTTGATTCTGAAATATACCTGTTGTTTGGTATCCCCTGAAATACCAGGCAGGCTGTCCTTCGGTAAAACCCGTTGGACTCCACTCATTTGTACCTAAATCTGGACCAATAACTTCGTTTGCCCCATTCAAGTTCGTAACTTCGTTATCGACAAACGATACGTTGCCAGAAACTTCAAAATAAAGATCACCAATTGAGTTTTTATAGTTTAAGGCAATTTCAATACCTTTATTTTCAATTTCTCCAAGATTAACAAACGGGGCATTGTTACCGGTAAAATTAGGTACGAACCCCTGTAATAATAGATCTTTCGTTTTCTTATTATAAACGTCTAAAGTAATCAAGACCCTATCATCCAGTAATCCAATGTCTGTCCCGATATCAATTTGTTCACTGGTTTCCCAGGTTAGTTCCTCATTGGTTAATACACTTGGCTCAGCACCAGTCTGCAATGAACCGGTTCCATCAGGGTATCGAAAATCAAATGAGATTGTTCCTTTCCATTGACCCGGAGTCAGGTTTCCCAAGCTCCCATTCTGACCCCAACTTGCTCTTAATTTCATAAAGTTGATCACACTTACATTGAAAAAATCTTCCTCTGAAAGTATCCATCCAGCAGATACCGCTGAGAATGTCCCCCATTTATTTCCATCTGCTAACATGGAAGAGCCGTCTGATCTGAGCGACGCCATAACAACATACTTATCATCATAGGTATAGGAAACACGTCCATAAAACGAAGCTAAGGTCTCTTCAAACTCCTCAGCATTCGCGCTGGTATTATTCGTTCTGTCAGGAACAGAGTTTAAGAAGGCAAAATTTTCTGATTCATTATTCAGGCCGGATCCGACACCTTCAATGTAGGAGGTGTAATCCCGAAAGATAGATGTGCCTCCAAGTACGTTCACCTTAGATTTCCCGTACGTATTTTCCCAAATAGCGAAGTTTTCCCATTGGTAATTCATCACTTCATATCTGGTTTGTGTAATAGATGCAGCACCCGCTTGCCGGATCTCTGTAAACCAGTAAGATGGGCTCCAGCTATGAAATTCTCCAAACAACGCGTCCAACCCAAATCTTGTGGTCACAGTTAAATTTTGAACAGGCTTAAAGTCAAGCGCTAGTGACCCGAATATTCTATTTTCAATATTCCCGTCACCTCTACGAAGATCAATACCTCCTAAAGGATTGTATATCTCACCTCCTACCAAATTTGACCAGTCGTAAAACAATCCATTAGGAGCTACTAAAAGCTGGTCCTCAGATACCGAGCCATCATTTATACGGGATTGAACAAAGTCAGGAATCGTATTGGTATATGGACGAGTTAATGGGTCCATGAGGATGGCATTCGTAATAATTCCACCAAACTCTGTATCTTCAGCAATACCGGTTTTTTCGGTATGCGTGAATCCTAATTGCAACTTAGTCGTGAACCACTCGTTGACATCATTCTTAACATTTGCTCTCAATAAGTATCGCGTAAAATTAGATCGGTCTGCACCAACAATACCATCCTGATTAAGATAGCCAAGGTTTACGAAATATGACCCTTTACCGGTTCCTCCACTTACAGATAGGGTGTGCTGATCAAACGGTGCCGTGCCGAATATCTCATCCAACCAATCTGTCCCAGGTTGCCCATCAACCTCTGACAAGGTTCTGCCTGATATACCGGCCTCCTCCATATATATGGCATGTTCGGTAGCATTCATGAGATCTAATTCATCATCTACTTCCTGCCAACCTCTTTGAAAATTGTAGGTAATAACAGGTTTTTTGTTGTTTCCCATTTTTGTGGTAATGATGACCACACCATTTCCTCCTTCTGCTCCGTAAATTGCGGCGGAGGCTCCGTCCTTTAGCACGTCGAAAGATTCGATATCGTTAATCGATAAAAAATTGATATCGTCTGTTCGCATGCCATCTACGATATAAAGGGGCTCAGAATTACCATTGGACCCCGTCCCTCTCACTCGAACAATAAACCCACTACCGGGAGCCCCGGATTGTGGTTGAATTTGAACTCCTGCCAGCCGACCTTGTATCGCTTGCTGGATTTGTCCTGTTGCAAGATTTTGAATTTCTTTTTTGTTGATTGACGCTACCGATCCAGTTAAAACTTTCTCAGGAGCGGTTCCGTATCCAATGACTACTATCTCAGATAGAAGTTCCGTATCCGTTTGCAACGTCACATCAATAGTAGTCCTATTATCAACTTGTATTTCTTGAGTAATGAATCCAATATATGATATAATGAGAACATCACTTTCAGAAACAGTTAAAAAATAACTACCATCGATATTGGTAGTAGTACCGGTAGAAGTACCTTTCACCTGGATCGTAACTCCAGGAAGTCCTTCTCCCGTATCTCCATCCGTAATTTGACCGGATATAGTCCTTTGAGCATGTAATTGCACACTACAAAAGACGAATAGCATAATAAATAATGATTGCTTCATCTACAGGCGTTTATGTTATGAAATATGTAGTTAAGTCTTTGTGGTGAGTACAAAGTAATCCTTAATACGGACGAATGTAAAACATATATTTATAGAAAAAGGAACATTCCAATGCAAATTTGGAAAAAATTCGCATATTTCGATATCTAGAAGTAGCAATATTAAAATAGTACAAAACTAACTTCATTAATTTATTCATCTGGTTTTAACAAACGCTATTAGAACATCCAACCACCAAAGAATAGAAGTTTTTGAATCTTAGATTTTATTTTGCTACAACTACGTTACTTTTTTTCTGTCTTCTGGATTTCTCAATGATCTTCGTATTTTAATCAATGATTTTTGATCATTTTCCTATTTTTTAGTTCACGCATTATGGTTTTCCAGTATGTCGGTTCAGTCCTTAGTTATACAAAGAACCACATACATATTGTGGAAGATGCCGTCTATATTGAATCACAGAGAGTTCTCAACAGAGTCTATACAACGGCTATGTGTAGTTGAACTCGATTTTCATAAACATAAAGACGCACCCAGATTTTGCAGCGAATACTGGGTTTTCAAAGCTCTTCTTTTCGGGATACTTTGAATGTTTACGCTTTTTGATTCTTTTATTCTATGTATCTAACCAAACTTTATTTTGTGCCTTTTGGGGAAGTTAGGTTTAGATCATGAATCAGAAAAGGACAATTGGCTTATGATCTGTCATCTCTTCATAATGTAAAATAGCTATCAGAAAAGCTATTTTTAATTTAGGTCTTTAAAAAATTCCATCAGCATAAGAATGAAATTAAATGAATAAAACCACTCTTTATAATTTAGATCATATTGATTAGAAGAGGTCTATCTGACTTTTATCAATTCTTAAGTGACGGCCTAATTCTTACTTTACTTTATCCACAATCGCTTCAAATGCTTTAGGCTCATTCATTGCCAGGTCGGCAAGGGCTTTTCTGTTGATTTCGATTCCTGCAGCAGCAAGCTTACCCATAAATTGAGAATAGGATAATCCATGCTCTCTTGCTCCTGCGTTGATGCGTTGAATCCAAAGCGCCCTAAATTCTCTCTTTTTTGCTTTTCTATCTCTATATGCATAAGTCCATCCTTTTTCAATGGCGTTTTTGGATACGGTCCAAACATTTTTTCTTCTACCAAAGTATCCTTTGGCATGCTTCATCATTTTTTTTCGCTTCGCCCGAGAAGCAACGTGATTTACTGATCTCATTGTTCTTTTTTTATACTATTTGGCTATCTCATTATATCCTGAAACTTTAGCTGACAGTCAAATTTGAAACTGAATGCACTATAATAGGCTTCTAATCAATCAAGAAGCCAATTCTCAGAATATAAACCACCTTACAAGCCGATTATCTATTAATTCTTAGCGCCTTACAAATTCAATAAAGCCTTAATGTTTTTCTCATCCGACTTGTCAACCAAAGTCATATACCCGAGGTTACGCTTTTGCTTTGTTTCTTTCTTAGTCAAGATGTGATTCTTAAATGCATGTTTTCTTTTAATCTTTCCTGTGCCAGTCAGCTTAAATCGTTTCTTAGCACTAGAATTTGTTTTTAATTTGGGCATTGTCCTATTTCTAATGTTATTTATTGTTTTCTAGATGTTTTTGGTGCGATGAATAAATTCATACGTTTTCCTTCCATTTTTGGTAATTGTTCAACTTTTCCATACTCTTCTAGCGCTTGGGCAAACTTTAGTAGCAAAATTTCTCCTCTGTCCTTAAAGACGATGGTACGTCCATAAAAATGGACATATGCTTTCACCTTGGCACCATCACTCAAAAACTTTTTTGCATGATTCAATTTGAAGTTAAAGTCATGATCATCCGTATTCGGCCCAAATCGAATTTCCTTGATAACTGTCTTTTGAGCCTTTGCTTTAATCTCTTTCTGTTTTTTCTTTTGCTCATACTTAAACTTGGAATAATCAATTACTTTGCATACTGGTGGATCTGCCTTAGGTGAAATTTCAACAAGATCTAAACTTTGTTCTTCTGCAATTTTTAGCGCTTGATTGATAGGGTAAACGTTTACTTTAACGTTATCACCAACTACTCTCACCATTTGCGCTGTTATTTTGTCATTTACTTTATAAGGCTCTTCTTGTCTTACCCGTGATGGCCTTTTCTTTCTTAGTTTAGCGATTGTACTCCTTTATTTTGATTGAACATTTTTGAAGTAAAACGCAAATATGGATATTATTTAAAGGTTATCAAAGATTAACCCATCTGTTCAGCCACTTTCTGTTCAAAGAAAGAAATAAACTCTTCTGGTCTCATGCTGCCCAAATCACCCTCACCATGCCTGCGAAGAGAAATTGATTTAGCGCGTTCTTCTTTTTCTCCAACAATTAACATGTAGGGTATCTTCTTCATTTCTGCATCTCTAATTTTCCTTCCTATCTTCTCATCTCGCTGGTCTACAAAGCCTCTAATATCATTTTCTTGCATTTGAAGGAATACCTTCTGCGCATACTGGTGATATTTCTCAGAGATAGGGAGTATAGCAATTTGTTCTGGGGTTAACCAAAGAGGAAATTCTCCGGCGCAATTCTCTATTAAAATCGCAATAAACCGCTCCATTGATCCGAAGGGTGCACGGTGGATCATAACCGGACGGCGTTTTTGGTTATCGCTACCTACGTATTCCAATTCAAACCTTTCCGGCAGGTTGTAGTCTACCTGTATCGTTCCTAGTTGCCAGTTTCTTCCTAACGCATCCCTAACCATAAAATCTAGTTTTGGCCCGTAGAAAGCAGCCTCTCCGAATTCCACTACAGTATCTAAACCCTTTTCATCAGCAACTTCCTGTATTTCTCGTTCTGCTCTCTCCCAATTCTCTTTTTTACCGATGTACTTATCAGGTTTTTCGGGATCTCGCAAAGAAACTTGTGCCGTGAAGTCGGCAAATCCTAATGAACTGAAAACATAAAGCACTAAATCGATGACTTTGGCAAATTCCTCTTTGACTTGTTCATGCCTACAGAAAATATGTGCGTCATCTTGTGTGAATCCTCGAACCCTGGTTAGACCGTGCAGTTCACCACTTTGCTCATACCTATAAACCGTCCCAAATTCTGCATATCTTATAGGTAAATCTTTATAAGACCTGGGTTTAGATTTATAAATTTCACAGTGATGTGGACAGTTCATCGGTTTAAGCAAAAACTCTTCGTCTTCCGCTGGTGTATGAATAGGTTGAAATGAATCTTCTCCATATTTTGCATAGTGACCGGAAGTAACATAGAGTTCTTTTGCTCCGATATGTGGTGAAACCACCTGATCATACCCTGCTTTGAGTTGTGCCTTTCGTAAGAAATTTTCTAGCCGCTCACGCAATACCGCTCCTTTGGGCAACCAAAGCGGCAGACCTTTCCCTACCTTTTCCGAGAAGGTAAATAAGTCAAGCTCCTTTCCAATTTTTCTATGATCTCTAAGCTTAGCTTGCTCAAGAATTTCCAAATACGCTTTTAGTTCTTTCTGTTTAGGAAAAGTAATTCCGTAAAGCCTGGTAAGTTGTTTTCGATTTTCATCTCCTCGCCAGTAAGCGCCAGCCACATTCAATATTTTGGCTGCTTTTATAAATCCTGTATTCGGGATATGAGGACCCTTACATAAATCAGTAAAATTTCCCTGAGTATAAAATGTTATGTCTCCATCTTCTAGCCCATCAATCAATTCTAGCTTGTATTGATCGCCTTTTTTTTCATAGTGCGTGATGGCGTCTGGTTTAGAAATCTCTTTACGAGTATATGCATTTTTTTGGCGTGCCAACTCGAGCATCTTATCTTCAATTACTTTCAGGTTTTCAGCATCAAAGTTTTGATCGCCGAAGTCTACGTCGTAGTAAAAACCATTTTCAATAGGTGGACCTATCCCTAACTTGACTCCTGGATACAAAGCCTCCAGAGCTTCTGCCATTAAATGAGAAGATGAATGCCAAAATGTAGACTTTCCTTCGTTATCATGCCAGGTCAAAAGCTGTAAATCAGCATTATGTTCAATTGATCTAAACGAGTCACGGACTTCTCCATTTACTTTAGCAGCAAGCACATTTCGGGCCAGACCTTCGCTAATACTTTGCGCAACTTCTAATGGTGTGACCCCTTTTTTATAGTTTCGTTGTGATCCGTCAGGTAAGGTAATGGTGATTTGATCACTCATTCAATCGTTAATTTTTATTGATTCAATCTATTAATAGCGGAACTTGGTTTTCCTTTAGTTTTTGGCGCTGCAAAAATGCAATTTTTCGTTGGATTTGGATGATCTTATTGCTTAACGATGTATCAGTGGAATCAATCATCAATGCTCTTTCAAAATGAGAGAGCGAGGTAAGTAACCAGCCTCTTTCTTCATAAATAATCCCTTTGCTTTTATAAGCACGAAAATTTACAGAGTCCATTATAAGGATGGAATCCAAATACATAATTGCTGAGTCCCAGATAAAATCTTTTCTGTAAAGGTTAGAGAGAAAAAAAAGAATAGTATCCTGTTTTTCAAGAGGTTTTAACTTGTTTCTGGCGTAATCATATAGCTCCTGTTCATTATATAATCCCGCTAACTCAATTGCAAGTTCCTCTTTAATAGGTTGTGATGAAAAATACATTTCAAGAGCCTCAATCCCTCTTTGTAAATAGCCAAGATGCAGTAAAATTTTTCCATAATTCAACATCAAAGCATGAGTGCTATCTAGTTTGGATAATTTTCCTAGATAATACGTGGCCATTAAAGTATCAGCCATTTCAAAGTATTTTTCCGATACAAACGCTAAGTCCTCTGTTTGCATATCATCTTTAAGTAATTGATTTATCCGGAGTACAGCCTGATTTTTATGCCCCAAACTTATCAAGCTTTCGATAAGTAGTTTTCTACATTTTTTACTCAAAGGGTAATCTTCATCCATTTCATTTATAAAATCCACAACAGATTGAAAGCGCTGGTTGGCAAAATAATACGCTATATATTGAACAGCCAATTGATTGGTTATGCCATAATCTGATTTGTATTGGTCTAATGCGTCTATGCATCCTCCTGGCCAATTTAACTGCTCACAGTAAAAGATTTTTTGCTTTAAAAGGTTGAGGCTTCCTGGCTCTTTTTTAAGTTTTTCATTTATTAAGGATAGTGCTTTTGAATAAAATCCATCATTTAACTTGGGAACAATGATTTCTTGGGATCTTTTTTCTGAACAAGAAAAAATCATCAAACACAACCATATCAAACATAGTCTTATCACGCACTCAAAGGTAGGGTATGAAGATTCGATTTATTATTTTATCAAGTTTATCAAGTATTGTCTTTTACAATACTTACATCTATCCGCCGAACTTGGAATGTTCATTAAAAATTGTCCGTCGGCAAGTTGGTTTGGTTGGTATAGCTGAATCTCAATTGCAATTGGAGTCTCAATTTTAAATTAGTAATTTAAGTCAAGAATGATTTTTCAGTTTCTCCACATCTTCTCGAAGATCACCTATCATATTCATTAGTTGATCCATACTCAACTCTTCAGAAGAACCATGATCTGGAAATTCCACAGAAATGTAGGCTTTTGCTTCCCATACCTCCAGCACATCTATCGGATCTAATTCATAAGCTCTGTAAGACCGATTATCGGAGACGAGGAAGAGTTTCCCTTTTTCTTCCAGATAATTGAAAACCCGTTTGTAAACAACTCCTTCCGATTTTGTTACCAGCACGTAAGTACTGCCATTCTTGATGTTTTCAAAACGCTCGATGTATTTGCCAACGATGATGCTCCCGGATAAAATAGGGAGCATAGAATCCCCTGTAATTTCAAATGCCCGATAAGTACTTCCTTTTGGCAAAACTGGCAGATGAAAACGAGGTAATTCGGTTAGGTATTCCGGATCTGAATAACCGCTAGTGTAGCCGGCTGCCGCTTTGGTAGGTACTAATTCAATAAATTCTTCCTCCGCATTATCAACTGTAACAGCCAGTACTTTCACATTATTTTTGGGGATTCGATTTTCAACAGTCAAATCCTCATTGATTAATTCATCTACCGACACTTTAAATAACTCGGCTATCTTGGATAAGGTATGCAACCTGGGGTCAGCCCTACCTTCTTCATAAGCTCCTACTGATGGCCGGTTAATTCCTAAAGCTTCTGCAAAGGTTTCTTGTGTATAATTATGCTTTTTCCTCAAGTATTTTATATTGTTTGATATATAAGCCATTATTCAAAAATTAAAAAATTAGGTTCTTCTTGATGTTGTCTTCCAATCTGATATAGATGAAAATGTTGATATTCATCAGATTGATCCAGCATGTTCAAGCGTTTTCGGATTTTCTTTATGACTGATTTTAACGTCTCTGAAGGTTCAACCAGAAGATATCCATATATGCACTTATCACTTTTGATAGTAGCCGAAAACTTCACCTGAAATCGACCTGAACTAAGCTTCTTGGAAGTGATTTTCAGTTTAAAACAATCGTCAAGTATGATGTCCTTTACTAATTCCATTACGATAGATTTGATGTTAAATTTAGTAAAAAATATGATTTACTAAAAATTTTAGAATAAAAAGCCAAATAATAGATTCATTCTTTGATATCTCCCAGATAGAATAAAATCTCTCATCTTACCCTTTATAATGATTAAAGCATAGGAAATAATGCAAGTAAATTTTAGATCAGGAAAGGATAAAGACAACACATGGTTTATTCAATTGCATCTATGCCGTCCCTTACATCCATGCTGTCTTTTATTTACAAATAATGTTTTAATATATTGTTTTTTTCTTTATAATCTTATTTCTACCCCAACAAGTATGTCAGGATGGTAAAAATTGTATTAAATCGCAGTGCCAGGTATTTCCATTGAAATAGGATTATAGTAATAAGATACTTTCTATCGCGAAAATAGCCTTTAGGAATTGTGAAAATGGATAATTACAGAAACTTTAGTAAGAAAACTATCCAGCTTGTTCTTCCGCTTCTCCGCTCTGCGGGTCTATCACTTCATCAGTACTTTGATTTTCAGCTTCAGAATTTAAAGTCTCCTTCTTTTTTTTCTTTTTAAACAAGCCCTTGAAAAAGGGTTTTTTGGTTTGCGTGGAATCAGTACTTAAGTCTTGAGATGCGGCAGGTTCTGGTTGTGGTTCAGGACGATGATCAATCAAACGATCCGCATAGTATTTATTATAATAGAACTGCTCCACATTAAAATTATCAGAGAGATCATATCCGTAAAGAAACCTGGTTTCTTTCTTTTCTTCTAAGTTATCCTGGGCTAAGGGAGTAACGGCAAGTGAATCCGTAGTGGCTAAACTCAACGAATCAATAGCGCGTGAATCTTTAAATTCCTCTGCGACAAAATCATTGGATATGGGTTTAGGACCGAGCACATTTTCCATTGGAGCAGTCCTCATTCGGTACTTTTTAATTGGCATAAATACCGGTTTAATTATCCCATATTTTGTTCGTTCCAGAACTCTCCAAGGCACCACTTTTTCACTAGCATAAGCGTAATAATCTGTTTTGGGTTGTTTAACTACTTCGGCGTTTACCGTATCGTTTATGATATCATCTGTATCGATTTGAGTAACGAATTGAGTTCTTGTGTTTTCATCCAGTTGCCATATGTATGAATAGAATGCAAAACGAGTAGAATCATCCAGGATATACATACTTTGATAAGCAGGGCATATCACTTTATCCTTACAAGAGAGGAAGATAAACATACATAACAAAACGAAGACTCTCTTCATAGAGACCTGTTGATAGCCTTTGGCTTGGACCAAAATTAGATCTATTTTCTAATATACTTTTTGAACAACGATGAAATTGAACTTTTAGTAGATTATCTGGATGAAAGATTGACATAGACTTGTTGATATATTTCGTCTACCCACATCTTATACATCTTTCCAGAGGGATGAAGCCCGTCATCAGCGACGAGATCACGATTATCTTCCGCCTCTCTACTGAGGGTAGTAACATTGAAAAATGCGATATCCCTAAGCGTGGAAATTTTCTGAGCGATGGCGTTGTAGCTATCTAGCTCATGGGCAATTTTTCCTTTATCCATTCCCTTTTCTTCTACAAAAGGCGTGACCCCATAATCCGGTATAGATAGTACAAACACATGTCGTGGATTTCCGTTGGCAAATTCTATGGCTTTATCTAATAGTAACTTAAATTCTTTCTCATATTGATCTTCGTCATAACCACGGTATTGATTATTGACCCCAATTAAAAGACTTACTAAATCATATGCTCCTTTTACATCTGACTTTATAATACCAGATTGTAGTTCATCTGTAGTCCACCCTGTTTTGGCTATAATGGTTGGATCCAATGTAATAGAATCTTCCTTTAATTTATCTGCAAGTTGCATTGGCCATCTTTCATGGTTAGAAACAGATTCCCCAATCGTATAAGAATCACCCAGGGCCAAAAAGGTATATTTATTAGGACTATCCAATTTTCTACTGTTTGATGTGCAGGCAATTAAAATAAGAACAGAAAAAAAATCGAAAGATCTCATTATTAAGGTTTTCAGCGTAACATAAGGTTTTAATTCAATTTTACTCATAAAACAATTGTATCATATATCCCGTCCGGGATAAGTAAGCCCTCATTTATGCTCAAACTTATGTCGTCACCGATGTTATAATAATTAGGATGAGTATGGATGAATAAAGCTTCATTTTGAATTTGTACCAAAAGCTCAGTGTAATGTCCGTAATATTGGATATCAATTATTCTGCCTTGTCTTGAATTAGAATTGTTTGCTATCTCTACATGGTATGGTCTGACTATTGCTTGGTGGTCTATTATGGTAAATACATTATCTGTAATATTCCACGTGTGCACAGAAATTAGGTTATAGGAACCAAATAATCCTGCGACATATTCATCTAGGGGTCGTTCATAAAGTTGCGAAGGAGTATCTTCCTGAATTACTTCACCTTTTCTTAAAACCATAATTCTACTGGCCCAGGGGAGAATATCCATTGGATCATGAGCTACTATAATGACTATAACTCCTAAGGCTTTATCTACCTCATTGATAACTTTTTTTATGATTCTTTTATGATTGAAATCCAGATTGGAAAAAGGTTCATCAAGCAAGAGCACTTTGGGTTTTTTTAATAATGCCTTAGCCAAGGCAATTCTTTGTTTTTCACCTCCGGAAAGTTCCTTGGTGTCTCTATCCAAGAGATGAAATATCCGGCAAGCTTGAAAAATGTAGTTCGATTCTTTTAAAGAGGTACCATAAGGTATCTCAAGGTATTCCTTTACCCGTATGAACTTTGGAAGTTCAAAATATTGAGATAAATAACTAATGCTTTCATTTCCAGGCACTAATCTGCTGTTGGGTCCAAGTACCTTCTTTTTACCTATATAGGTTTTTCCTGTATCAGGCTGCAATAAACCGGCTAAAATCCTTAAAAGAGTGGTCTTACCAGATCCTGTCTCTCCTACGATGCCTAGTCGCTCGTTTGGGTTCAATTCAAAACTCAGTGGTTTTAGAGAACCTTTTTTTGAAATAGTGTTAACTTCTAGCATATTGTTTTTTCTGGTAGTCAAATAACACTTGAGAAAGTCTTAATGTTGTCCTTTGTATTATTCAACCGGATACGTTATTAGAATCCTTTGAAAAACCCGCCTTTTGGCCCAACTCTTCGTTACTCAAAATTTCAAAAGCCTCATTTACGACCAGTAAACTACGTTTTTGAAATTCTGAAAGCCTCGATTTGAGCCAAAAATCCAGTTTTACAAAGGATTCTACTAT